>CAZBXI010000079.1:0-1528 GCA_964496035.1 uncultured Desulfurococcales archaeon | reverse complement strand
TTTTCATCCATTCTCTTTCAGATATAAAGTCCATAACAGCTCTTCTTAGAGCATAGGATCTACTCGGCAAGTTTAATTCACTAACTATTCTATCGAGCTCCGATACGAGGTCTGCTGGAAGAGAAACACCGGTTTTAACTGTTTTCACCATGATCTAAATCCCCTAAGTATCACAGTGAAGCATTATCCTTTTATTCTTTCCTTACCTTAACTCTCTAAATACTATAGAAAAATAGTAGCGAGAAAACAAGTATGAACATTCCGGTAGCATCTATGGTACTTGTTACTATAGGTATTGTAACATTATCAGGGTCTATACCCTTATTGAAGCTTATAATTGATACTACATAAACTAATATGCTTATGAAAAGTGTTAATATTAAACCCGAGGTAAAGGTAACAGCAATTAGCACTGAGAGAGATGGAACATTAAGGTTTAGTACTTTAGATATGAAGTACCCGTAAACCCCGATAATAGGAAACATTACCATGGACACTACGTATGCTTTAAGAAATTCCTCAATAACAGGCTTGGAAGGCAAAATGCGAGGCTCTATGTCACCTAGATGAAGCTTCGTAGATATTTTAGCAGCTAAAATACCCCCTATAGCACCACCATCCTCAAGAAAACCGGGAACTATGGTTAATACTCCGGCGTTTCTAAGTATGTGTTCGACGTTAACTATTAATGCTAAACCAGCAACCATTTCCAACATACCGCATAAAGCCAAAACAGGTAAGCTTTCATAAATTATTTTCTTCAAATAACTTCTACCTAGTAAGAATATGTATGAAAGAATAAAAACGAACACCATGACAATTATTGTTAAGAAAGCTATTTTAGCATTATATGTTAATCTTAAGACGAGATATGTACTTGTCAGTAATAGCGGTAATGAAATAGCATCACCTGTAAAGGTTATTATTGGTGCTGAAAAATTATCCGGATCTAAACCTTTAAGGTAAGTAAGAAACGTGACACCGAAGGTTATGAGTAACATAAGAGGTAGCGCAAGAAGTCCTGTCAGAGAACACATAAAAGTTAGGTCTACGAGATCATTTCTCCCCGTAAGGATAAAGTATATTGCTGAAGATATTAAGCCTAAATATATCCCCATAGTTGCAGTTTGAGCTAAAACACTGCTGATGTTGTCTATTAGTACGGGTTTCTTAGATATTTTAGGTTCAATATGGCCTAGATGAAGTAAAGAGCCAAGTCTTGAGCCGAGAGAAGAATAAACATTACCCCTCATAGCCATTGTGGCTGGTGCTACGATGAGAATTGAAGGTTTTGCATGTACTAAACGTGAACCAAGCCCAAAAATTGTCCCTGTAACAAAGTTGCCTAAGGTGGCTATTGTTAATGCTAAAAATTCCTCCCATAGTCCTCTTATGAAGTCCTTAGCCAACTCATAGTACTTCGCTAGAATAGTTTTCATATTTCCGCCATCAGCTTTGAAATAACTAATGCTCCCTTGGTATTGAATGTTAAGCAATAATTTAGGTTTAAAATTTTCTATTCTACAAA
>CAZBXI010000078.1:0-1768 GCA_964496035.1 uncultured Desulfurococcales archaeon | reverse complement strand
TAACTTCTCTACTTTTATGTGGAAACTATTTATTCTTTATAGTTATTCTATAGAGATTACTAATTAACTGTAGGTAGGGTAAGTATAATGGGTAAGATACACAGAAATAATAGTTAGTTAAGAAAACTACTTGGTGTTCTCTATGGGGAAACCTGATTACAATAAGTTTTTCGCTAGCAGAGTAAATTACATGTATCCTTCGCCTATCAGAGAAGCAGTAGCTAAAATAGCTTATAGGTCTAAAATAAGACCTGTAATATCTTTTGCAGCTGGAGAACCAGACCCTGAAGTACTGCCCAGAGATATTTATGCTAGCCTTTCAGCTGAAGTATTTAAGAATATACCTAAAATCGTAAACTATGCTCCCGCTGAAGGAGTTCTAGATTTAAGAGAGGAAATAGCTAAGTTCATGGAAGAATATGAGGGAATAAAGACAACATACGAGAAAATAATAGTAACTGTTGGAGGATCCCAAGCACTAGACATTATCGCTAGAATTATTCTTGAACCTGGAGACATTGTTATAACAGAGAACCCATCATATGTAAATACACTGCTATGCTGGAAACACTACGGAGTAAGGCTTATCGGTATAGAAATGGACGATGAAGGAATGAAAACCGATAAACTTGAAGAAGAAATTAAGAAACTTAAAAGCGAAGGCAGGCTTATAAAGCTCATATACACTATACCGACCGGTCAAAACCCTTCAGGAATAACAATGAGTATGGAGAGAAGAAAGCACTTATTAGAAATAGCGTCAAAATACGATATACTTGTTGTTGAAGATACAGCGTACAATCACTTAGTTTATGAGGAAGTAGAAGTAAAACCATTAAGGTCCATGGACAAAGAGGAAAGAGTAATTTACGCAGGATCATTTAGTAAAGTTTTAGGAACAGGCTTAAGAGTTGGCTGGTTAGAAGCACCAGAGGAAATAATAGAAAAAGTAAGATATAGTAAACAGCCAATGGATATGTGTGCTCCAGTACCTTCACAGTACTTAGTTTTAGAAGTTCTAAAGAGAAAAATGTTTAAAGATATTAAGCTTAAAGCTATTGAAGCATATAAGCATAAGAGAGACTTAATGCTAAAAGCCTTAGACACACACTTACCTGAGCTCAAACATACAAGACCTGTAGCAGGAATGTTCATACTACTATGGCTACCGGAACACATAGAAAGCTACGCTTTCGCTGATGCTCTACTTGAGAAATACGATGTAGCAGTAATTCCCGCAACACCATTCTTCCTAGGTGAAATAGGTAAGAACGTTATAAGACTAAACTTCTCAATGGCAAAACCGAACCTAATAGATGAAGGAGTAAAGAGAATTGCCAAACTAGTGGAAGAAATGAGTAAGTAATCTAGCCTACTACATATAAGATAGGAGCTCACCTGAGAAAACACTAACTTTTTTAGACATTAATTCATGGAAAAAACTAGGTTCCTTAACTATTTTTTCAAACAACTCTTTCTCCTCAGACGTGCAGTGCATTACTAAGGGATTGTCAGAGTATTTCGATAGAACATAGAATATAAATCTAAGAATAAATCTCTTAGACTCAACATCTAACTCCCTATTTAGAAGGTAGAAGAATGCCTTGTCTAAGGCACTAATCACATTACTACCCAAATTAGTTTCAACTAGTAGCTCTTGAAGAGCTAAATACGTTTTGAAACTTTTATCTAAACGCAAACAGCAAAGAGCCTCCATATCAGTCACTGAGTTAAGTGTCGAAAAAGTTATATTAGAAAGTTATTTTAT
>CAZBXI010000077.1:0-1798 GCA_964496035.1 uncultured Desulfurococcales archaeon | reverse complement strand
GAGGAGAAATATGCTTCAACAATTTCATCTAAAATATTCTCTACTTCACCTATAATCAGTGCATCAGCTATTTCAGCTAATGGTTCAGGGTTAGCAGTAACCGTAGGACCTCCTATCACAATTACTGGGTCTTCGTTTCCCCTATCTTTAGCGTATAACGGTATTTTAGAGTTGACAAGCATATCAACTATGTTAACATAGTCTGGTTCATAATGTACGGAAATGAATAGTATGTCAAAGTCCTTCAATTTCCTACGGAATTCAATACTCCTGTACTTTTCAAGACCGCTACCTTCAGGGTACTTATAGAAAACACGTTCAGCAATAACATTGTCTAAGCGGTTAAGCATATAGTAAAGTATGTGAACAGCTAAACTGGAAATAGCTGCAACATAAGTTGAAGGGTAAACTATAGCAGCATGTAAATCTGAAGGTCTACCATGCTTTCTGATAACATTGTATTCTCTAAACAATACCTTAAGCACCTACTTCTATTCACTCCCTTTCACCCTTTAAATACTTAAAGAATTTGTGTGACGGTAGTAACATATTTGTACTGTACATACATTAGTATAATAACGTGAATAACTGTGACTACAATAACTGTTAGAATAAGTCCTGAAATAAAAAAGCTTATGAGAAAATATAAGTACATTAATTGGAGTGAAGTCGTAAGAGAAGCTATCTTAAATAAGATCCGAGAGGAAGAGGAAAAGAACCTAGCAGAAGCACTTTTAATTAATGAGAGACTAAGGAGAAATGCTCCTAGAAACTGGGATTCTACAGAGGTTATTAAGAGATGGAGGAGACTAAGGTAGTTTTAGACTCTAGTATCATTGTAAAATGGTTTCTTAAGGAATTGTATAGTGAAGAAGCTATAAAGGTAAGAAACGACTATGTCCAAAGGAAAATAAGTATTGCAGTTCCTTCTCTTCTAATATACGAAGTACTAAATGCTTTAAGGTACAGTGGCGTATATTCTGAAGAAGAATTAAAAGAAATATGTTTAGCACTCAACAAATACGGTTTCGAAATACATGATATTGAGGGAGATCTAAAAAGTAAAGTCGTTGAAATAGCGTACAGACACAATATTACAGTGTATGAAGCAAGTTACATAGCATTAGCAATGAAACTTAAAACAGTGCTCTATACGGCTGATGATGAGTTATTAGAGAAATTCCCGAAAATAGCAAGGCATATAAGGAAATATGGTTGAATCATTAAGGCATAATAAATAAAGCTAGTAAAGAACATTATGAAATGATTTATCCACTAAGGGTTTTTATTACTCTTAAAGCTAAACTTATGAGAGGTTTTGAAAACCCTGTTTTCTCATATAGTAAGTTAACGTCTATTATACCTTTCATAGTATATGATCTTACAGTGTTAACAACTTCTCTAGGCACAGTTTTCACAACTATCTCTTTGCCCCTGCAAATGAAAACGTAAAACATGTCACCGTAGAGAACAACTGTAGTGTTTCCTTTAACCCATTTATTCAGGACTATTTTATCAAGAGCACGTATAGCTTCCATAGTTATTTTAAACTTCTTAGGCTCAACACTAACATCTTCTTCCACTGCCTTAAACTTCTTAAGCCACCACAACCCCCTCTTAACAACATAAGTTCTAATACCGAGTTCTTTAGCTATTTCAAAAGCTGTAGCTTCACCACCTAAATCCTTAAGCTTAAAAAGTAAAACTAAAGTCCAAGGACATTTACTTAGAACCTTATCTAACAACATATACGTTCCCTGCTATTTGGTAGATCCTGGTTTATTATGTGTTACATAAG
>CAZBXI010000076.1:0-1892 GCA_964496035.1 uncultured Desulfurococcales archaeon | reverse complement strand
GGAACGAGGTTTTCTATGGAATATTTTTTGGAGGTATAACAGCTTTTCTAGGAGCTCTATTTAGACCTATTGCTGGAGGAATTGTCGACACTTTAGGTGAAACAAGATCCTTCATAGTAACTCTCATAAGCTACACCCTACTACTTTACGGATTAGCTTTAGCTAAAGGCTGGGTTATGGCATTGCTCTGGATAATCCCAATTTACCCACTATACGATACGGCAGCCGTAACAGCAACCTCAAAAGCTCTACCCCCAGAGCTTAGAGCTACAGCTATAGGAACCTACGGTACTGCTGTAAGTATCGCTGGAAGCTTGGTGGTCATTGCAGGACCTATAGCTGATTCTTTAGGGGTAAATAAGGCAACAATGTTTTCAGCAGTACTTCAACTTGCTGCTTTAGTAATTATAGGTCTTTACTATCTAAGAACTCGAAGGCTCAAAGAAAAATAGATTAGAGACTTACATGAAAACCTCTACCTTTTCCTTGCGGCTTTTCTCCCGACTTTAACTGAGTGACTCCATAAATCAACCATAATATCAATATACCTTTTAATTCTAGGTTCACCCTCTATTTCAGCTAGCTTCTTTAGAAGCCTGGTTGCCTCTCTGAAGTACTTAACAGATTGTGCTAATGCTTTCCCGTATCTTTCCTTATCCTCCTTCGAAGGTTTAGGTGCACCCATTAAATAAACGGCTTTTAACCCTGCTAATTGGCTCTTATTTGTGTATATGCATGAGAGAATATCGGTAAGTGTCGCTCTATATAAGGGGTCATCTATTTCCGAAAGTGCTCTAGTTATGACCGTCGCCTCCTTGTCTAGAAGCTTATCTATTTCATGAAGTATTTCCTTAACGCTTAAGAATTTCTCAGACACTAGAATTTCACCCCCTTAATATTATTTTATTTTACAGACTATTTAAGTTTCTAAATAATGTTGTCATTAGGAACATTTTAATTTAGTAGTCCTATTTTAGTTCTCAGCATAAGCAATAATGCTGTACACTTGGGGCTGAACACTGTGATAACACGCGATGAAGCTTTAAAGCTTGTTAAAGAATGGATTTCCGACGAAAAAATTAGAAAACATGTTTTAGCTGTAGAAGCTATAATGAGGGGCCTCGCTAGGTTTTTTGGGGAAAATGAGGAGTTATGGGGTCTTGTAGGTTTACTTCATGATCTAGATTATGATAAAACGAGAGACAGCATGGAAATGCACGCTAAGTTAACTGCTGAATTTCTTAAAGATAAAATGCCTGAGGAAGCAATTAAAGCTATACTTTCACATAATGAACGTACAGGAGTTAAACCTTCTTCGAAACTGGCCTACGCTCTTATAGCAGCAGATCAAATGTCAGGATTAGTTATTGCAACAGCACTAGTAATGCCCTCCAAAAAACTTGAGGAAGTTAAAGTTAAGAGTGTTCGTAAGAAGTTTAAGCAGAAGGATTTCGCTAGAAGAGTAAGGAGAGATAGAATATTGGAAGCTTTAGAACACTTAGGAATAGACCTTAATAAGCTAATTGAAATCTCTCTTGAAGCACTAAAACCTATACATGAAGAACTAGGCATATAAGGTTGAAGAGGTAGCTACCGTTATGAAACATGAAATACCTAAGGCATTAACCATAGCAGGTAGTGATTCCGGCGGTGGAGCAGGAATAGAAGCTGATCTCAAAACCTTCGCTGCATTGGGAGTTTACGGTATGGCAGCTATAACCTCGGTTACAGCACAGAACACTTTGGAGGTAAGAGCAATACATGATATTCCGGCGGAAATTGTAGCTAAGCAAATAGAAGCAGTAGCCGACGACATAGGTGTCAACGCTGCTAAAACAGGTATGCTAAGTAACTCCTCAATAATAGAAGCAGTAGCTAAAACCGTTAGAAAA
>CAZBXI010000075.1:0-1939 GCA_964496035.1 uncultured Desulfurococcales archaeon | reverse complement strand
CATAGAGCTAAGCCGCAGTTTCATAGTGTCTGACAATATTATTTCCCCTCAAATTTCATTAAATATTCTCCATGTTGCTAATTTAAAACTTTTGTGTTATAGAACACCAGTACCATCTCATCTATATATGAAATACATGCTCAGTGCCGTGAACATAATAACTGCTAAAAAGAACACTAATAGATGCTATAAGTGACATGGGTAATAGGAAAACTGCGAGTGTAACACCCGATATGCTTGGGTATAGTATTGGTCTGTTAATTCTTCGATGTTTGCCAAGGTTTTTAGTACTCATGGAAGCAATGTTATTACAATGTCTTCTACCATAAGCTGTTAGCACGAAGGTCTTTCTAACACCTAGCAGGCTCCTTCTCCTAAGAATTTTTACTAACTTTATCTTAGACATGTTATTCAGGTAGGTGATCTAATTTCTTACTTTCTCAGGGCATACACTAAGTATACTGCTCATTTACCCTGACGTTAGTCCCTTACTCTTACCAAGGAGTACAATTAAGTCCCTTAATATACAGTAGAAAACAAGTTACACGCTATTTCTCTTAAGTCTTTTTCACTATCCCTTTCTGCCTTTAACTAGCTCCTTTATTTCCAGTTTTCTAAGAGCATCAAGAATAGGTTTCTTCCTCTGGTCCACCCCTCTAGAAACCGCATGAAACCCTATTATTTTCCGGTCTGTAGAGAGGCTGGAAGGAGAATAAGTAACTTAATTTCGCCAGCTGGTAGAAGGCAAACATTTTACTAAGTTAGCATCACATGTTTTCCAGTATTTCTCTTTCTTTCCTTCTATACCATTCCTTCTCCTTCATCATTTCAAGAAACCTTCTACCTCCCTCGGTAATTATGTATGATCCTGAAGGTGATTTAACTATATAGCCTCTAGCTTCAAGTCTTCTAATACGTTCACCAATAACAGGCGATATCTCACCTAGTTCGGCTATTATGTCTTCTAATGTTGCTTCTCCTCTTAGACTTATCTTCTTTATCAACTTTATATCCCAATCTCTAAGGGTCTCCCTTCGATAGGGGTTTTTCATACTTCCACTCCACTCTTCCTCATATCTTGCAAGAACAGGCAATCCCCCTGAAAGTTCTTCCCTACGGCTAAGTCTCGGCTTGAAAATAACGTAACCTACTAGGGAAATCCATAGAGCTAAAGCTGCAATAAGAAATATTACTCCTAAATCAAGCAATTAAATTACCCTTGGTAGGTTTTAAACTATGTCAAGTATGCCACCTAGTTTTTCAACTATCTCTACTGCTAAATTGGAAAGCGCTTTACTTGCCCTAACATAGGCCTTTAACCCTACGTCAAGACCTACAATAAACTTTGCTATAACATCCACATAATCTTCATTAATTAAGTCCATGTAGATGAATTTTTCACCATTAAGATAAACCACATCAATAATGTGAATTATACCCGATCTCCCCCTAACTCTAAGCTTATGCCTTAAAAGGTAATGGCTCATAGTATTTTAACCCACTCTAAATATGGTACATAGTTTTTAAGTTGGTGTTTACACTAGGCGCCCAACCACCTACTATAAATTACTGCAGATTCTAATCTCTGCTGGTGATGTTCTGTGACTGTTCCGAAAACGTTCCGTTACAATTCTGGGGGTATATTAAAAACCTAACTATAGCCAAAAGTTTAACAAGGTGATGAATGTGAAGCAACTATATGCATTAGTAATAGTACCTATAATATTGTTAAGTCTTGTAGCTGTAGCAATACCTGTTGCTGCACAAGAAGACGAGGAGGCAAAGGAATTAGCAGAGAAAATGATCATGCTTGCTGAGAGAGCATTAAACTATGCTAAAAACTTAATCGATAAACTTAGGGAGTTAGGTGTTGACGTATCTCCGGAAGCTCTAGAAGCAATAGATAATGCAACAACACATTTAGATAAAGCAAAAGAAG
>CAZBXI010000074.1:0-1965 GCA_964496035.1 uncultured Desulfurococcales archaeon | reverse complement strand
GTTGAGGTTATTAAGGTTGAGGTTCCTGTTTGGCTTGCTGAGAAGTTTCGTAGGTATGTAGCTGAAAGGTATGGATTGAGGAGGGGTGCTATTTCGAGAGCTGTAGTAGATTTGATAATGAGGGAGCTTGGTTTAGCTGAAGCTAGGGAGCCTGGTACTGTTGATTCTATAGTGGGTTTAGGTCTTCTCTCAGATTATCTTTGGGAAGGTGAGGATTTAGTAGAGGCTTTGAGGAGGAGGGTTCTCCATGTATCTGATTGACGCTAACGTAGTTCTCGAGGTTCTCTATAAGCGTGGCCGTTGGAGAGAATCCTACAACTTCCTAAACGCTGTTAAGAACGGTTATATTAGCGCATACATGCTACACTTCACAATACACGGTATTTCAGCTATACTGGGAAAACCGGGTCTTGTAGCTAAGTTTCTTGCGGAAATACTGTCGTGGAAAGGGTTATCGTTAGTTAATCTCTCCATAGATGAAGAGCTAGCTGCAGCTGAAATTGCCGAGAAAACAGGTTTAGATTTCGATGACGGGCTCCACTACTATTTTGCCAAGAAAACGAGAATACCTATTGTAAGTTTCGATAAAGACTTCGATAAAACAGACGTACGGAGGCTGGAACCATCTCAAATTCAAATAAGCTAATAATTAACTTATAAGTTGAAGGAACTTTACTGGGCTACTTAAAGGAAGAATGAGTAGGTCTATGCTATTAGAGAATTGCGTGTAGAAGGATAACCATGTTTTAGCTTAGCAGTTGCTATTTCATTTATCGTTTCGTATTCTTTAGCTTCTAGAACTGTTTTATATGCCATTCTCCCAATAGGTTATTATGGTTTAGCTTCCTAGTTAGAAGCGGTGGTATTGTATGGGTAAGTATGTTATTGTTGATCCTGAGGTTTGCCATGGTAAACCCGTGTTTAAGGGTACACGTGTTCTTGTAGCTGATGTTCTTGAAATGCTTGCAGCTGGTATGAGTATTGAGGATGTTTTGAACGAATATCCTCAACTTAACGAGGAAATGGTGCGTGAAGCTCTCCTTTTAGCTGCTGAGGTTTTAAGGAGGAAGTGGAGTGTTGTTAAGATTTCTACTTGATGAAAATATTCCACGCTCTGTTTACAGGTATTTAGTAGCTAAGGGTTACATAGTGAAGTACGTTCCTAGAGGAGCTAAGAATAGGGAAGTTGCCAGTTTAGCTAAGAACAAAAAGCTTACTCTTATAACTCGGGATAGCGACTTTGCGGATCCCCTACTTTACCCTCCAGGGGAATACTATGGAATCATAGTTTTACGAATACACCCACCTATACCTCAAAAACTAATAAGGGCCTTAGACAAAACATTAGCAATGTTCGGCAGTTTTAAGGGCAAAACGCTCATCATATACCATGATAGGATAGAGACCATAGAAGAATAAGACATAAATTACATTATAATATATGTTATGGTGAATCTTGCTTATTCTTCTATAATCTTCTATGATAAAGTCCCTTTCTCCTGGAAATAATTAGGCTTGCTGAATTTCTTTAGTATATTGCTTCTCCTGTTGATTTCTTAAAGAAGTATAGTCTATGCGGGTTAAATGTCCAGTACACTTTCCGCTTAAGGGAAATCCTCATGCCTCGTGGAATAACGGCTACGTACTCCTTTGTCCCATTTATTGTGAAGTGAACATATGTTTCCGTCCCTAACGGCTCATAACCCACTATTTTACCTTCATATGAGTTTTCCTGGGGTTCTAAAGTAACTTTAATGTCTTGAGGTCTAATACCCATTACTATTTCGCTTCCAACGTGAGGGTATAGTGCGGAATAGTAAGTTTTAGGTATTCTAAACAGTACTGATCCAAGATCTAAAAATAGACTTTCTTGTTCTTCTATGAGTGTTCCTTCGAAAAAGCTCATTGGAGGAACACCTATGAATCCTGCTACGAAAATGTTTGCCGGTTTCTCGAAAACGTCTA
>CAZBXI010000073.1:0-2028 GCA_964496035.1 uncultured Desulfurococcales archaeon | reverse complement strand
TTGTAAATGCCGGCCACATACCAGGAAGCATGTCGGTAATATTACATGCAAATTCTAAGTCCATGCTCTTCACGGGAGATATAAACCTCGTTGAAACAGAGTTGACGGTACCTGCAAGCTACCGTAATAGTTCTAATGTAAATTATCTTGTTATAGAAACAACTTATGCTGTAACAGATCATCCTCCAAGAGAACGTGAAGAGAGAAGATTTATTGAAGCTGTAAGAGAAGTCATTGATAATAACGGCATTGTTCTTATTCCTGCTTTCTCAGTAAGTAGGTCCCAAGAAATTTTAATAGTTCTAACCAAGTATGGTGTCGATGCACCTATATTCTACGACGGTATGGTTAGGGAAATAAACAGAATATTTCTAGCCCACAGTAGATTTCTTAAAAACCCATCTATGCTTAGAAGAGCTTTAAGAAATTCCCATGAAATTAAAGGTTGGCAAGATAGAAAAGCCGTTTTAGAGGAAAGACCAGCAGTAATTGTTGCTTCATCAGGAATGCTAAGAGGCGGCCCTTCAGTGTACTATTTAAAGAAAATATGTGATGACCCGAGAAACGCTATTTTCCTAGTTAGTTTTCAAGCACCAAATACTCCTGGAAGAATGATTCTTGAAGAAGGAGTTTTCGAGCAAGGTGAATCAAGGATTAAGGCTAGGGTTGAGTGGTTTGACTTCTCATCACATGCGGGTAAAACACAGTTAATTAAGGTGATTAACAACTTAAAATCAACACTGGAGAAAATAATTTTAGTTCATGGAGAATCCGAAGCACAGGAAGTGTTCGCTAAAGAAGTTTATGAGAAGTTCGGTATTGAAACAATAATTAGTAGTAATAATTCCAAGATTGAACTCTAGATCCCTTACAGTTCTGTGCACTTAATTTTCAACCTACTTATCAATTCTTCAGCTTCTTCAGCTTTAACTTTAATCGTATATAGCCTTCTTTTAGTCTTAAGTTTTATTTTAACATGATCACCAAGTCTTTTAATAGTACATCTGATAGCTCTTTCCGAGATCCTTACAAATTCATCCTTATCGTAAATCTCTACGGGCATTTACTTAAACACCCTACGCAGAAAGAGACAACTAATAGTATGTAAGTTTTTCCATCAGTACTTTACCGCCTCCTTTTTCAAAATTAATGTTAATGTTACTGCTACTATTAACTGTAAGGAGATAACGTAAAAGATAGCATAGTTATAACTAAAGTGTTCATATAAATAACCAACGATTAAGCTACCTAGGAGTATAGAAAAGCCGAAGACCATATGGTATAAGCCATAGGCTACACTTCTCATTTCAGAACCAACTATTTTCCCTACTAAGGCCCTCCATGAAACTTCGTATACTCCCTCATGTATCCCATATAGCATAAACGATAAGAGAATACACATTGGAAATATAGTATACAATGAAAGTATGGAGGAGAAAATAAGCGAAATTACTGGAATGTAAAGTATAATTAATCCTAACCTATCAAGTAATTTTCCGAAATATAGTCCTGAGAAAGCATGGAATAGCTGAGTTACGCAGTACAGTAGTACAGCAATGTAGCTTGTAACCAGGAATCCTGCCCTCGCTCTATCTATTAGAAAATTTATATGTAAGAAACCTAATCCATAAACTACAATGAGTATAAGTATAGGTGAAAGCTCTTTAACAACCTCCTTAAATCTCTCTAAGCTAACTTTTGCCTCGACAATTTCTATTCTAGTGCTAAACCTTCTATACGCTAACCATAAGATAAAAACCGATAATAAGCCTGGAATAGTTGTTAAATAAATTATTGTCCTGTAGTTTAAAATAAAGAACCACAGCAAGGAAGTTGTAATTAAAGGTCCTAAAACAGCACCCAATTGATCCAAAAACCTATGTATACCGAAAACCCTTCCAAGAACCTCCTTACGGCCAATCGATGCTAGCAAAGTATCCCTTGCAGGAGTTCTAATAGCCTTACCTACTCTGTCTGTAGAAATAGTTAATGCTGCCCAATGCCATGTAGGAGCAGCACCTGTCAAAG
>CAZBXI010000072.1:0-2029 GCA_964496035.1 uncultured Desulfurococcales archaeon | reverse complement strand
TTGTAAATGCCGGCCACATACCAGGAAGCATGTCGGTAATATTACATGCAAATTCCAAGTCCATGCTCTTCACGGGAGATATAAACCTTATTGAAACAGAGTTAACAGTACCAGCTAGGTATCATAACAGCTCTAACGTAGACTATCTAGTTATGGAAACAACCTATGCTATAACAGATCACCCTCCAAGAGAAAGTGAAGAGAAAAGATTCATTGAAGCTGTAAGAGAAGTTATTGATAATAACGGCATCGTCCTTATTCCTGCTTTTTCAGTAAGCAGGTCTCAAGAAATTTTAATAATTCTAACCAAGTATGGTGTTGATGCACCTATATTCTACGACGGTATGGTTAGAGAAATAAACAGGATATTCCTAGCCCACAGTAGATTTCTTAAAAACCCATCCATGCTTAGAAGAGCTTTAAGGAATTCTCATGAAATTAAAGGTTGGCAAGATAGAAAAGCCGTTTTAGAGGAAAGACCGGCAGTAATCGTTGCTTCATCAGGAATGCTAAGAGGGGGCCCTTCAATATATTACTTAAAGAAAATATACGATGACCCGAGAAACGCTATTTTCCTGGTTAGTTTTCAAGCACCAAATACCCCTGGAAGGATGATTCTTGAAGAGGGAGTTTTCGAGCAAGGTGGATCGAGAATTAAGGCTAGAGTTGAGTGGTTTGATTTCTCATCACATGCAGGCAAAACGCAGTTAATCAAAGTAATTGATTGTTTGAAATCATCATTAGAAAAAATAATTTTAGTTCACGGAGAATCTGAAGCACAGGAGATATTTGCTAGAGAGGTTTATGAAAAATTCGGTATCGAAACGATAATCAGTAGTAATAATGCTAAAATAGAGCTTTAACATGGCCTATACTTCTGAACATTTAATCTTTAACCTGTTAATCAGTTCTTCGGCTTCCTCTGCTTTAACCTTAATCGTATATAGTCTCCTCTTAGTCTTAAGCTTAATCTTAACATAGTTGCCAAGCCTTTTAACAGTACATTTAGTAGCCCTTTCTGAAATACTTACAAACTCGTCCTTATCATAGATCTCTATGGGCATTTGCTATACACCCTATAGCAGAAACAGACAATTAACACTATGTAAGTTTTTCCATCAGTACCTTACTGCTTTTCTTTTCAAAATCAGTGTGAGTATTGCTGCTACTGCTAGCTGTAGAGAAACAACGTAAAATACCGCATAACTATAGCTAATATGCTCATAAAGGTACCCAACAATTAAACTACCCAATAATATGGAGAAACCGAAAACCATATGGTATAGGCCATAAGCTACACTTCTCATTTCCGGATCTACTATTTTCCCTACTAGAGCTCTCCATGAGACTTCATAAACTCCCTCATGTACCCCATACAATATGAACGATAAGAGAATGCATATAGGGAATACCGTATAGAGGGAAAATATGGAAGCAAGAACAAGCGAAATTACGGGGACATAAAGTATAATTAACCCCAACCTGTCAAGTAATTTTCCAAAGTAAAGCCCTGAGAAAGCATGGAATAACTGTGTTATACAATATAAGAGTACAGCGATGTAGCTCGTAACCAGAAATCCTGCTCTAGCCCTGTCTATTAGGAAGTTTATATGTAAAAAACCTAGCCCGTAAACTACAATAAGTATGAGTATGGGTGAAAGCTCCTTAACGACATCTATGAAGCCTCTAAAGCTAGCTTTTGTTTCAACAATCTCTATCTCGGCACTAAACCTCTTATATGCTAACCACAGGATAAAAACCGATAATAAACCTGGAATAGCCGTTAAGTAAATTATTGTCCTATAGTTTAAAACGAAAAACAATAGTAGAGATGTTGTAATAAGTGGGCCTAAGACAGCACCCATTTGATCTAAAAACCTATGTATACCAAAAATTCTTCCAAGAACCTCTTTACGTCCAAGAGAAGACAGCAAAGTATCTCTTGCGGGAGTTCTAATAGCCTTACCTACTCTATCTGTAGAAATAGTTAATGCTGCCCAATGCCATGTAGGAGCAGCACCTGTCAAAG
>CAZBXI010000071.1:0-2450 GCA_964496035.1 uncultured Desulfurococcales archaeon | reverse complement strand
TGGAATACAGGCATTATTATTTTATAACTTATGCTTTCCATGATAAAACACTTATTTAGTTTTTCCCATGTAAAATTTCTACTTATGAGCCAAAATAAATTCTTAGCTTCCACTATTTTCACATAACCATAGTGGAGAACATGGTACCTAGGCTAAATATTATTAAGGAAACAATATAGGCTACTAGGACTTCGTAGGCAATAGTTAGCAATGTTAATTTCATACTTCTCGTTTCTTGGAAAACAACGGCTATAGTTGCCATACATGGAACATAAAGATTTACAAATACCAGAAAAGTGAAGGTACTTAGAGGGGTAAGGCCAAGCATCGTATATATGTTTTCAACGATAAGTTCCTCAGAGCCCACAGTTAGAATACCTATGGTCCCCAATACTGCTTCCTTAGCTATGAACCCTGTTATTAGCGATGCAACCAATATCCAGTTATTTACTCCTAGAGGTTTGGCTAGAGGTAACAACGTACGGCTAAGCACCGCTAATAGGGATTTAGACATTAGACTTGGATTTTCAAACACTTCAGGTCCAATGTATCCGCTTGGTCCATAAACTAGTAAGAACCATGTTACAATACTTAAAATCAAAATTATCGTACCGGCTTTCTTTAGGAAATGAACGCTATGATCCCAAGCATGCCACATTAAAACTCTAGCATTCGGGATATGATATGGTGGTATTTCTATAAGTAGTTCGGCAGCTTCACCTTTAATTATAGTTTTTGAGAACACTATCCCAAGAAGAGCAAGTACTGTAAAGTTTATGATGTAAAGCGTTAAAACAGTAAGTGCTTGGCCTAAAGGACTTCCTGGAACTATAAGAGCCACTAAGGCTAGTAACACTATGAGCCTTGCCTGACATGGAACTAGCGGAGCAAGTATTGCAGCTAATTTTCTTTCATTTTCATTTTCAAGAATTCTCGTGGCTAAAACAGCAGGTACATTACATCCAAGACCAAAAATTAAAGGTACAAACGCTTTACCGCTTAAACCAATAACTCTGAGAAACCTATCTGAAACATAGGCAGCTCTTGCAAGGTACCCGCTATCTTCCAAAGCTCCAAGGAATAGAAATGTTAGGAAAATTAGTGGGAAGAATGATAATATCGTACCTAAACCTGCAAGCACCCCATCCACTGTTAAACTTATAACCCAGTTAGGTGCGTTTAAACCGTTCAATACGTCAGCAACATACGATCCTATATTTTCGAAAAACTGTTCAAGAAGGGAGCTTAAGCTGTATTCTTCTATAATTGTAGCCCATTCCGCTAAACCTATGAGTCTAAATACTACGTTTAAGGGGAAACCCGTGTTTATGCTAAAAACTATTAGAAACATTATGCCGAAAACTAGGAACATTATGGGTATTCCAAGGACACCGTGCATGGCTAAAGAGTCTATTTTTGAAGTAAGAGCTTCAGGAGATACTTTCTCATAGCTTAGTACACCATCTAAAATATGTGTAATTTCATCGTACCTTTTACTAACGATGAGTACTTCTGCTTCCAACCCTATTTTGTCCTTGATTTTCCTCCTAATCTCCTCAGCTAGGTTTAAAATTTCAGTATAGCCTAGCTTATTTAACGTTTCTATAACGTCTTTGTCTCCTTCTAAAATCTTTAAGGCAACCCATTTTCTATCATACTGGCTGAAAGCATTTACTTTACCTAAACTCTCTTCTAAAGGTGCTAAGTATTCTTCTAGGTCTTCATACCTAAGTTTATAAGGTCTTACCTGCACTTGGTTTGTAGCGAGCTCTACTATTTTCCTAATAAGATCCTTAACACCTACACCTTTAGTAGCTATAGTCTTTACTACAGGTACACCAAGTCTTCTTTCTAAAGCCCTTACATGGATATGAACACCTTTCTTATCCGCTAAATCTACTTTGTTCAAGGCTAAAACTACTTTATTTGTAAGCTCCATTATCTGAAGTGCTAAATAGAGGGATTTTTCTAGGGCTAGTGAATCCAGTATTACGACAGTTACGTCGGGTTTTTCCTGAACTATAAAGTTTCTTGCAATAGCTTCCTCAATAGATTTCGCCGTTAAACTATAGGTTCCGGGAAGATCAACAATTCGTATCTTATATTTTCCATACTCCACAGTGCCTTCTTTGCGCTCTACGGTTGTTCCTGGCCAGTTAGCTACTTTCTGTTTAGCACCTGTTAAGACATTAAATAATGTACTTTTACCTACATTAGGACTTCCGGCTAGAGCAACTACTATCTCATTATTTTTATCTTTAAGTTTATCTTTAGGGTATATGCTGCAAATAGTGCCTTTGCATGCACTACACTTCATAGCTTACACAACTTATTTGACTAGTCTAATTATTTTAAATTTTTACTCTGGATTCTCAATTAGGCATATTTCTCTATGTTTGTAGAATAGAAAATTTTAAACCTAAATTATTGCTTAACATTCAATACCAAGG
>CAZBXI010000070.1:0-2715 GCA_964496035.1 uncultured Desulfurococcales archaeon | reverse complement strand
TGAATTTAATAGAGTACAAAGAGTAATTTGACATGTATTTGGCTTTCATATTTATATATAGATATATGAAATATTTATATAAAGGCTGGGAGTTATATGTTTATGGTGTTGGAGATTATGGGTTCTGTGGGTGTTTATTTGAGAGTTAGTAGGGAGCTTCTTGAGAAGTTTAGTAGGGTTGCTGAGTCCTTAGGTTTAAGTAGGAGTGAAGCTATTAGGTTGGCTATGAGGGAGTTTATTGCTTCTAGAGAGGGTATGTCTGTAACCGCTAAGATGAGAGGTTTGGTTAAGAGCAGGTTTTCTTTGAGGGAGCTTGAGGAAATATATTTGGTGTCTAAATGAGGTTGTTTATTGATTCTTCAGTTTTCCTTAAATTGCTTCTAAACGAACCCGGCGCCGATGCCGCGCAGGAGATTTTGGAGAATATTGAGTATTCTAAGTCTATAGGCTATGTTACACCTATGGTTCTTGAGGAGGTATCTTTCAAGCTTATTTACGCTAAGCTGAGTGAAGCTCTTAACGCTAAGAATATTTGGAAAATTAGGGAGGCGTTGAGGTTAGATAGGAGAGCTAGGAGTGAGTGCTGTAAAGTACTTGGAAAGTTTCTTAGCTACGTAGAGTACTTGTATGGGAGGGGTTTAAGAATTGAAAATGTAACGTACAGTGATTGGGTTGAATCAGTAGCTATCGTTGAAAAATACGGTTTACTACCAGCCGACGCCGTACATGTAGCTGTAGCTTTAAGGTTAAAAGTGAACGCAATTGCAACTTTCGACGAAGACTTCAAAGCAGTCAGAGAGGTAAAGGTAATACCCTAGAGAGAAAGTAGTGGTCAAACTTAATTCTTCAAAATAAGACCCCATTTATCAGACATATTGGTTTTATGTTTTAGCATTAAAACCACGTCCATATCGCTTCCTTAAGATTCTGAAATTCCGGAGTTGCCGTGAACATCTTATATGGTGTTTTTCGATGGTTCTTCGTAATGTAATTATTTTAAACGGTTATGATGTAGTTGTTTTATGTGGGAAGTATGGTTAGGGTTAGGTTTATTCCGCAGTACCGTATTGCTTTATCATCTATGCCTCTGCCTAGCGAGTTAAAGGAGTTGTCTAAGAGGTTTAAGGCTGTTCTTGTAGTTGCTGAGGATGATGAGTTAATGTATGATTTAAGTGAATGGGTGAAATTAGGGGTTAGGTATGCGCATATCCCTGTGAAGGACTTTTCCGCACCTCACCTTTTAGAGCTCTACCGTGGAGTACGTTGGATAAGTGAAAACGTGAGTAAAGGACTGGATGTGCTTATACATTGCTACGGAGGTATCGGTAGAAGCGGTACATACGCATCAGCATACCTAATTTACTCCGAAGGTCTAGTAGTAAGGGAAGCTATAAGTACCGTTAGAAAACATGTTCCGGGAGCTGTTGAAACAGCTGAGCAGGAAGCTATGTTGGAAGCTTTCGAATTACTTATAAAAGCGCTACCTGAGCCAAAAATATCTAAAGTAGTGGGTTTTGCGGAAAAATATGATTACGGCCAAGGAGTAGGCCATGCATCTAAGGTAGCGCAGTTAGCTCTAAAACTATGGCGCAGTTTAGCTCCTGAGCTAAGCTTACCTGAAAACACCATAACCCCTCTAGCAGTAGCAGCAATACTACATGACATAGGGAGAAGTATAGGTGATGGCAGAGAACACCATGTGAAAAGCTGCAAAGCAATACTTGCCTCTAAAGAACTAAGAGAAGTACTTTCTGAGAAGGAACTATTACTAGCTGCACTACTAGCACTATACCATAGGAAAGAACCAAGCGATCCAAGAGAAGACCCTAAAATACCAGGGGAAATAGCTGAAACACTAGCTGGACTTGCGGGAATACTAAGAATAGCCGATGCACTAGACTACACACTAAACCAAGCAGTAAAAGACATTGAAGCCAACATAACCAAGGACAAAATAAAAATAAAAGTCTATGCTACTAGTAAGTGGCTTACCTATTATAGTGTTGAAAGAGCAAAGGAGAAAAAGACTTTATTAGAGAAAATTATGAGAAAACAAGTAAGATTCACCATAACATACATTTAATACGATTTACACTTATCCTACGGCTTCTGCTCATCATAGTACATGATAAGCGTTCCATCCTTAAAACAGCCGAACATTACTAATGCTTTATCTAAAGCCTTTATTAATTCTTAACAACACATTAGGCACAAGTAAGCGTATTCGTAAAATCACGATTCCATAGCATCTCTCTGGAGGGTAAAGTAGAAGTTACTCAATACAGGTGTTTTCCTCTTAGGCGAAAAGAACTTAGAATTCAAAGTTTTCAGCTAAAAGCCCATTACAGCCCCTGATATCTCTTAGCATTACAATTCATTAAAATAGAACTTATGAAACACCCATCCCCTAATATTCCACCCGAGGTTCGAAATAAATGGCAACCAAGAAGATAAGAATAGCATTAGATAGGGAAGTGGCAGATAAAGCATTAGCCCTAAAACCCCTAATAAACACGGTCATAGGCGAGGAAATTCTGAAAACAGATGAAGACTACATAGAATTCATACTAACCCTGGGAATAGACAAAGTACTAACAGACCCACTACCAGACAATAAACTACTAAGAGAAACAATAAAAGCAATGTTCAGGAAAAACCCAAAATTCGTAGCAGAATTCATAGCAGAAACACTAAAGAAAGCAGAACAAAAAGAAC
>CAZBXI010000069.1:0-2869 GCA_964496035.1 uncultured Desulfurococcales archaeon | reverse complement strand
CTCTAATACCGACTATGAATATGAATATAGCCACTAAGATGAAGGCTATGATCATGGCTGTTGTTCTTTCTATGGCCCCGTAGCTTGCGAGTTCAATTATTATACCTGTAGCACCTATTTGCAGCTGGATATATGGTATGAGAAATGCTACACCAACAATAGTTACTAAAACACCTAACAACCTGCTCTCATATCTTGCAACGAAGTAGTCTGGTTGCGTTACTAAACCTAGTTTTCTAGCTATTCTGTTATAGTATGGTGTTAGCATGAAGCCCGTGGAATATGCTGTTACGAAGTATGCTAAAGCATAAAGTATTGGAGCGCCGAATTTGTAAGCCCATCCGGCTAAACCTAGAAATGTGAAGCCACTGTAGATTTCAGCGGCTAGTGCGAAATATATTACGACGAACGATAAGCCTCTGCTAGCAACAAACCATTCTTCAAGGCTAAACTTCTTTAAGATACCAGCTAAGATGGCGACGACAGTGGATATTATTATCCAGCCGAATATTATTCCTAAAGCTAGGGTTCCGGGAGCTATTTCCATAGCTTACACCTTTATCTTGCCTATTCTGATAAGGTATGCTATCGTTAGGAATATTGGCCCTATAATGAGCCATAGTAGATGCCAGAAGAACATGAACGGTATTCCAGCAATATAGGGTTCTGTTCTGTTAATAAGTGGAGCACTCAATATCATTACTACTGGCGCTATGAGGGCGAGGTATAGGGCATATTTTTCCCTTCTCACTTCAACTTCTTTTTTAGAAGGCAAAGGGTTCACCTTTAAAAAACTTCTAGTGTCAGTATTGTCTGTTTAAACGTATCTCCGGGGAAGTATTTAAGGTTTAAAATGACTATGTTTATCTCAGAATAGGTACTAAGTTGTTAAGTTTAGATGAACATTTAAATAAATATTTTTAAAATAAATGTTGTGAGGTTATGTTTTTGCTACACTATTTTCCTAAGAGGCTTAAAGCTAATAGTGCATAGGCTTTACTTACTAAGGTTATTTTGTCAATTTCTATGTACTCGTTAGCTACATGGGCTTGAGAAATACTTCCAGGACCATAGGTTACAGTTTCTACGTTCTTCTCAACGAAAAACCTTGCATCGAGAAATCCTGTTGAAAGGGTTAATCTTGGTTCTTCCTTTATAACATCTTTTACTATAGCCTTTAATGTTGTAGCTAATTTTGCTTCAGGCGGGATAGCTGCTGGCTTCGCTTTAAATAGCACTTTGAGTTCAGCATTGAGTTCAGGGTCTTCTCTCTTAGCTTCTTCAATAATGTTTTCTATTTCCCTTATAACATCTTCAAAGTTTTCTTCTGGAAGAACTCTTCTATCGATTTGGAAGACCATTTTGTCTGGGATTACGTTTATTTTAACTCCTCCCTTAACTATAGTACCTATGGCTATTGTTGCTTTTTTACCTTCAGGAATATCTGTCTCATACTTTGTCGTTCTACTTTCAATTTTTGGTTTAAGAATAGTGAACATTTTATTTGCGAGTTTAACCATTTTTTCGAAAGCATTTACGCCGAGCCAAGGAGTACTTGCATGTGCTGTTTTCCCGTAAACAATTATTTCAGCCCATAATGCACCCTTATGTCCAATCCATATTCTGTTGTAGCCTGAGGGTTCGGCTATAACACAGTAGTTTGGTTTTACAATACCTTCCTCTAACATGTAGTTAACCCCGCATAAGCCACCTATTTCCTCATCTGGCGTCATAGAAACCTCTAGTGTACCATTGATTGCAGCTTCGACTTCTATTAACGCCTTTACAGCTGTTACTATTGATGCTAAACCGCCCTTCATGTCCGATGCTCCACGACCGTAGAGTTTGTTTCCAATAATTACAGGCTTAAATGGGTCAGTTTTCCATCCGGTTCCGGGAGGAACGACATCGTAGTGGCCGTTAAAATGTAATATTGGTCCTTTCTCCTTCCCGAGTTTCCCTACGACTATGTATCTTGGATGATCTCTCATTTCTGGAATATGTTTTTCTAAGTAACTTCTATGCACTTGAACTACTTCCACTTTCAAACCGACATCTTCTAATAGTTCTTTAGCGTAGTCAACAAATTCCTTATAGTTTTCTCCTGGCGGAACAACTGTAGGTATGGAAACCATGCGTTTTAGCACATCTACGCTAAAATCTTTTAGCTCATCTATTTTCTTCAAAACTTTATTTTTCAAAACACCTGATACCATGTTGTAAACTCTCCTTTCGTATTTCAAATATTAATTAGAAATACCGAATATATAAGGAGGTAGATTGAGAAACAGTGTTCTTTCCGATATCTATTTTAATCAATGCTATGTTATGTTTCCTTATAAGGTAATGCTACCTGGTTTAAGTTCGAGCTTATTTATGCTGCAATAATGTGGATAGGCATATTTATTAGCGTTCCTTTTTAAAGTCTATGTCAAAGGAGGTTTTTAATTTGGTGTATAAGAGGAAAACGTTGTTTATTGTAGTATTAGTGTTGATAACTCTAATGACTTCTACTCTCAGCGTTTGCGCTAAGCCTTCGGTTGAAGTTACTGTTATAGCTGCCATTGATCATAAGGTTTTTGATAATACGCTCATTGATAGGTTAGGTGGTAAGATTATTTACGCTGCTGAATTAGCCCCGGTAATTATAGTTAAACTACCTTCGCACGCTATTGAAGAGTTTAGAAAAACTCATGGTGTGAAGCATGTTAGCGTAGATGGGGTTATTTATGCTTTAGCTCCTCCCCCTGGTAGAGGTAGGCGTCCTAAGGAACAACCTCCTCAAGTAATTCCTTGGGGTATTGATAGAATTAGTGCTGTTGAAGCTTGGAGCATAAGTACAGGTTGGGTTGACGTTAATGGTGACGGG
>CAZBXI010000068.1:0-3262 GCA_964496035.1 uncultured Desulfurococcales archaeon | reverse complement strand
GCAGCGCTGCTTCCTTTACCTGAAGTGTAGAGACCTCTGGGAGCAATTCTTGCAACATACTGGAGTATTTGGCTATTATGTAGAAATAGTAGGCCTAAGCCTCCTACGAAGTTTTCATTGTCTTTAACTGAAACATCATAGACGTACCTATGATGCTCCGGTTCTATTTCTACTAAAGGTACTTCCCTTACTTCCTCTATAGTGTCCCATGTTAAGTATTCGTTTTCAAGGATACTCTTTAGGTGGTGAAGCAGTTCATTACTGCTTCCTGCTAATAAGCTTATGGTTCTGAGAATTTTTAAACCATATTTTCTACCAACATAGCCTCTATAGATTTTACCTCTAAATTCTGCGCTTAAAGGCCTTAAATCCCTCTTATTAAAACCTGCTTTCTGCAATACTATTAGTAGATTCCTACCCACTGGAACTCTATCAACATAGTCAGATGTTTTCTCGCTAACTCTCCTAAGCTTTAATATTTTATTGCCATTATTGACCTTGCAAGTCTTTACTAGGTTCTCTATTTTAACCATGTTTACTTCATAGTACTCTATTTCTTTGCCCTTGTACTTCGTCTTTTTAACTCTTATGGTGTACGGTATACCTAATCTTGCAAGCAATACTGTTATTCCGTAAGCTAAGTTCATACTTATCGTTGATATCTTAACTTCCTTACAGGTATTCTTCTGCGAAATTCCTACATAACCATCGGAGTCTATTAGCCCTGAGAGTAATCCTAAAACATAGTCTAAAGGTGCTCTATAGGAGAACTCAGGTATTTTCTTTAGTCTTGACATATAGCCTTTCTTCCTGATTCTGTGCAGCTCTAGCCTATCTGAATATGCATTCTCTTTAATCCAAGATACGAACCTAGGCTCATCAATAACAAGCCTATAGCTGTTAGACTTAGACCCATATATTTTACATCTAATTCTAAAGTTCTTTTCCACTATATTCTTTAACCTATTAAGGACGGCAATATTGTTGGACGATATCTCTACTCTCTCACCAGCAGAGGTCAGGGTTACGCTTCCGTCTCCAAGAAAGTAACCGAGGAAGTAACCTACATCTTCATTTAGCACTATTTCTCCTAAGCCAGTACGTATTGATGATACTAATTGAATTTCAGACGTAGGAATCTTCTTAAGCAAGGGTACTAGTAACTTATTCTTTAATGCCTCTAGAGGTTTTACAGGTATTAGTAAGCCATCCTTGTATGCTACGAGACTATGATCTTTCGTTAGAACCGCTCTCTTGCCGTATTTCGTCTTTATAATCACGACTTTTTCAGGAGCTCTATGTCTAATAAGACTTTTAATAGGCTTTATCTCAACATTGAATGTTAAAGGATTGACAGAGAATGTGTAAAGTTCTAGACCTATTTTATGTAAATCAAGTACTTCTGTTTCTCCGTACCTATCAACAGCATGTTTATATTTCTGAATATATTTATCAACAAGTTCACCTATAGGTCCGTAATGTATTTGGCCTTCAGAATCAATGTAAAGTATTGGTTCGCTATACACCAAGCTCTTAGCTACACCAGGGTCTCCAACAAGGAGTATGTGTATGTCTCCTCTTATCCTGGTTCCGTCAGGTAGTTCTTTAGGAACACCTCCGAATAGTAGGAGAGCTATTGCCTTCTTAATGTGGTCGTAGCCGTGAATTGCAGGGGCAATCGACTGTATTATTTTCTCTCTAATTTTAGGATCTTTAGCTAGTTCGAGGATTTTTCTTTCATCTTCCTTGGAGATTTCTATTTCTTCAAGAACTTTCTGCGATACTTCAAGGTTGTTTGCCTCAATTTTCATTTCGAAAGTTAGCTTCGTCCCTTTCTTAACTGATCTTTCACCTTTAACAGTTAATACTCCAACTACTGTAACTCTGTCTCCAGGCCTAGCTTTATCAACAAGGTCTTCTAGCAGGATAACTTCAACGGATCTAGGCATATGGCCTGGAGGGACATCCTCAGGTTTTTCTTGAACCATAATCTTCTGCATATTAATAAACTTCGACTTATGTAAGAGTAATTTAAACTGAGATCTAGCTTTACGACCTCCTTCTATTCTTGGTCTCCTCTTTTCTTCACAAAAACTGCAAAACTCCGGATATTCTATGGTTTCTCCTTCCTGAATAACTTCTGTTTCACTACCACACTCCATACATTTAAAAACAGCTTTGTATAGTCTTTGAATAACAGGAGTCATCCTAGTAATTATTCCTTCAATTTGAACAAGTTTCTCAATGTGGTCTGCTCCTAGTTTACGTATAGGTATTGTTCTAGGAAGATTCCTAAATCTTACATAGAATTTTTCGGTTCTCTCCACAAGCTCAGGGTTTTCGCTTCTAACAATATCTTTCAAAGCTTCTGAAGCGTACTCTAAGGCTATTCTTGGCTCTTCCAGCACTTTTAACGCTAGATCAGGTTTTGTAAGTAGAAGATCCGGGAAGTCAACTATGAGGGATTTTTCGCCTTTAATAGCTAGGTCTAATATTTTATTCCAATATTTAAGTTTGCCTTGCTTATCCTTGAAGGTCTTAAAGAATTCTCTAAACTGAATTTTTAAATCTGCCTCCTTAGCTTCAACTACAGGTATTTCTACGTCTTCTAAAGCCACCGCTAAGCACACCTAGTATTCTAAACCTATAGTTTCTTTTACCCAAACTCTAACTATATTTCTTATTGCCCAATAGAGAACCTTTTCTTCAGGTGTCATTCTAGCCAATGCTTCCTTAGGTTCCTCGGTAACCAGGGAAAGCATAAGTATTTTCTTTATTCTACTTCTCATAAACCCTCTTAGATGTGTTTCTAAATTCCTGTACTCCTCTATAATTTCAGATGTAGGTTTCGTTCTAACTTTTTCCTCTAAGTTCCTTAACATTAACTCAGCTTTTAAATAAAAATCTTGTGGTACCTCTTGTAATTGTGAAGGCTTAGTTATAGTTAGTGCTTCAAGGTATTCTAAATTAGCTAGCTTTTCAACATCTATTTTCTCTTCCTCAGCTAACTCAACCTTACCTTTCCTAGCAAGAATATATGCTAACCATCTAGGTAGTTCTGCTTCAACATCCTTTCTAAGCTCATATTGTCCTCGACAATCAACCACCATATCTTCTAGAGATTTTACTTTAATAGGGAGTACAAGCAGCTCTCCTCTTGAAGAATCTATAAGTGTCCTTAATGTTTCCTCAAACAATACTAAGCACCAATTAAAGTATTTTACCTATGCTAACTATTATGCCCATAGAAATATATGTGTAT
>CAZBXI010000067.1:0-3723 GCA_964496035.1 uncultured Desulfurococcales archaeon | reverse complement strand
AACCATAATGGGTGTTAAAATAAGCTTGAAAATACCAAGCAGAAATTAAGAATACTAGCAGGAACATAGTTATTTCAACTAACGCTAAAACTTTTTGTTTTCTATACATAGGTTCTCAGTAATGGCTTAAATAGTCTAGAATTTAAACATTAACTAGCCAAACTAACTAATGAAGGTAAAAAGACTGCTAAGCCTATTAAAGAATCTCCTAAACTTGCCAACACGTTTAGTAGCTATGCTCATAAATTCTCCGAGTTTTTACTCTATCGGCGATAGTTTCTTGTTCAATACCTCTAAATGTATAGAGTGTTTTTAATAGATATATGCATAGATATGTAGATACGTAGTAACATTTATTAGAGATTCTTGAGAGAATGTAAATAGGGTGTATATGTCTAAGTATACTACTATTAGAGTATCTTTTAAGGATAAGGAGAGACTTCAGAGACTTGCTAAGCTCATGGGTAGTAAGAGCTTAGCTGATACCTTAAGATACGTATTAGATATTGCTGAAAAAGAGATTGAGAAATATAGTGCTGACCTTAACTCTGTTCTAGCATCACTTAAGCATGCTAGAGATATTGGTGAGACTAATGCTGAAGATGTAGATAAGTACCTCTATGGTGAAAGCTAGGTGACAGTTCTTATTGATACAGGCGTATTCTTCGCATATTATAGCTTGAGAGATAAGCATCACCTAGATTCAATTGCCCTCATAGTACATCTTGTTGAGGGTAAATGGGGTAGAGCTTACATAACAAATCATATACTAGATGAAACATTAAACATACTCAAGTATAGATTATCACCAGATACTTCTAGAGCATTTCTAGAAACCTTCATTGACAATGGAGTCATCAAGGTAATATACCCTGATGAGGAGTTAGAACTCATAGCTCTAAACATATTCCGAGAGAATATTTCTAGGAAGGGATTCAGCTATACAGATGCTATGACGGTAGCTGTAATAAGGAGTCTTAAGATAGGTTACCTCCTCTCATACGATGTAAGGTCCTTCTCAGGACTGGTAGATAATGTCATAGGCATGAACTATTGGAGTTCACTACCTAGACATGAACAGCTTAAGATACTTGAGCTACTAAAAAGATCCAATAAGACCTACAAGTAGAAAACAATTGACAACCTACTTTCCATTAATGATTATGTAAAATCATATTGTAATCTAAGACTATAGTTTCCATGCGAGACTATGAGATAACCTAGTCATCAAAAGGGTATCAGTACTCAAGACCTCAATCATCCCTTGGAGGTCAGCCCTGCCGAGGTCATCACTATGTAGCCGCGGTTTCCTATTATCAGTTTAGTTGATTTATGTTTAAAGCTGTTTTCCAACTTTAAGCTATGTATAAAAAGCTAAGCATAGTTCTATGTAAGTGTTTTCTATAAAGCTTATCTTAACTATGGTGTATTTAGCTGCGTCTAATATGGTTACACCTATGGAGATTTTAACGTGTGTCGAGCATATCTGGGAATTACTGTGTTCAGTTTTTCTAAAGTTAAGGAGTGTGTACGATTTAATTTCAAGAGACGTCCTTGGAATCTCTAGTTTCTTTATAACTATGCTTTTACTTAGCAATGACCAATTGTAGTTGGGCATTTGAGTTTCATAGAAACCTATTACCTCATTTATGTTGTTGTCTGCGTAGTAAGCTATATCGATGAATCTTGTGTTTCCATAGGTTTCATTACTGTAGTAAAGTCTTATACTTGACATGTATCTTGAGATGCCAAGTGAATCATGGACTTCAACACCTCTTGAAGGTAGGCTAATAAGCGGGGATTGAGGTAGAGGAGTTGCAGTAATTGGCTGTTTAAGTGTTTGCAAAGAGAATAAAACTTCCAGTAATAATTACTATAATCACCAGGGCTATTACTAATACTCTAGAGAAAATACGTTGAATTTAGCGCCTTAGTTAAGATAGCAAACTTTTAGCGGTATTTAAACGTTCTAGTAACAACATTACTTCTTTTCTTCTAGCAAAAATACATGTAATGAGGGTAAATGATTATTTACTTCATCTTTGAATACCGTATTCACCTAGTATTTTCCTAGTTCGCTCCTATATTTTTCGTAAACGACTTTACCCCAACCATCTATATCTTCTAGTCTTCCTAGGAAGAACCTAAGTACTGGTGGTTCGTAAACCCACCTTAAACCCTTCACCAGGTCTCTATGTTCATATAGCCAAACTATTCTGTCCACAGCATAGTCTATGTGTGTTCTCAAATACGTTCTTCTTGGAAACGCTAGTCTCACAAGTTCTAATGGTGAAAATACTTCTTTACCATTTTCTCTTTCCATAGACATAGTTCCTCTCTCCATAGCTCTTATTCCGGAAACCAAGTACAGTGCTGCTGCTAAAGCTCCAGCAGGATATTGGTTTTGAGGTACGTGAGGTAGAAACTCCTTTGCATCTAAATGAACTCCTAAACCTCCCGGAGGAGTTACTACAGGTATTCCTTCTCTCAAAAGCTTCTCTGCGAAATACCTTATTTGTTCTACTTCAGCACCTACTAGAGATTCATCAACCATTTCACGTAAACCTATAGTCATTGCTGCTATTTCCTTTATAGACATTCCTCCGTAGGTGAAGAAGCCCTCATATACTGGTAGCCATTCCCTCAGCTTCTCAAATACTTTCCTATTGTTTGTCGCTATGAATCCTCCTCTAACGCACATTGCCTTCCTAGCGCTAGCGTAGAATATGTCTGCTAAACTACACATTTCCCTAACTATTTCAGCAACAGACTTGTTCGCATATCCTTTTTCTCTCCGCTTTATAAGATACGCATTCCAGTCTATCATACTCCCGTCGAGAACTAAGAGTATTCCATGTTTTTCGCAAATCTCACTTACTTCTCTGAGGTTCTCCATGGAGAATGGTTGACCACCTATAAGGTTCGTTGTTGCTTCCATTCTAACGAATGCTATGTTTTCAGCACCATACTTTTTAATAGTTTCCTTTAATTTTTCAACATCCATGTTTCCCTTAAACGGGTGGGTGCTTCTGGTGTTTAAGGCTTCATCAATATATAGTTCTAAAACTTTCCCACCAGCAAGCTCGAAATGAACTTTAGTTGTTGTGAAATGGTAGTTCATAGGTATAATGGATCCAGGCTTAACAAGCACCTTAGCCAGTAAGTGTTCAGCACCCCTACCTTGATGTGTAGGTAACACGTACTCGTATCCTAGAACTTCTTTCACAGCTTCAACGAATTCGTAAAATGTTCTACTCCCAGCATAAGAGTCTTGAGCTGAAATCATTGCTGCAAGCTGCTTATCGGTCATAGCGTTGGTTCCACTATCAGTAAGCATGTCTAGGAAAACATCTTCGCTCTTAAGCAGGAAAGTATTCCAGCCAGCTTCCTCAATAGCTTTAAGTCTTTCATCAATACTAGGTAACTTTAGCTTCTCAATAACCCTAACCCTAAACCCATCCACATAAAGTTCACCACCTTTAGAAGACTTAACCACAATCACAGAACACACCCAATAATACCTATTTGAACACATCCTAATTTATCCAATGCTCAAACAGAGACAAACCTACCATTTATAGAGAAACTTTAAGAGAGAAAACATGGAAAAAGAAATTCGGAGCGGCGGTCGTCTAGCCTGGATTAGGACGCCGGCCCCCCAAGCCGGTGATCCCGGGTTCAAATCCCGGCCGCCGCACCAAACATTAGAATAATATGCTTCAT
>CAZBXI010000066.1:0-3784 GCA_964496035.1 uncultured Desulfurococcales archaeon | reverse complement strand
CCTTCAGCAACATTATAAACTGTTCTTACAGGTTCTCCTTCAAGGAAAACTTTTTTCCCTGTTTTAACATATCTGCCTGAAACCTTTACGGTAACCTTTCTTCCGCTTCTTCTTAAGATGTTAATCATATCTATTGCTCTAACTAGGTTAAGGAATTTTCTTGTGAAAACTTTCTTGCCCCATGAGGTGTAAATGGGTTCTGCAAAGTCTCTTAGATTATGAATGAAGTATTCGTTAAAGAGCCTTATTAAGTGAATATTTTTCGTATAGAAGCCTGTAGGAACAACTCTTAATGGTTCATGCCAATTTGTGACGAACACCATTTCGCTTCTATCAGCAATAACTATGACTGTTCCTATGGTTTTCTTAACTCTATGTTCATCGACATATTTTTGAGGTTCAGAGTAACTGTAGGTTATTAAGCATATTGAAACACCTTTCCTATTAAGCTTCTTAAGCCTAGGTTTCAATTTGTCAAGCATGTGATCATATGCTGAAATTAAGAGCTCAACTTGGGCATCAGAAATAACGTCCAAAATTTTATCATAAATCCTATTTGGCGAATTAAGCTTCCATATTTCCTCCCTTACCTCCTCAGCCTTGCTTACATACATTTCCTCTAAGACATCAACTAAGAATAAGTAATTCTCTTTAACTTTCTCAATAATTCTATAGGCAAGCTTTTTAAGAGCTTTACGTGGCTCTTCAACTCTATAGAGTTTAGGCCTGCCTTCCGAAACGATAACTAATCCCTTGTCCTCAAGTGATTTTAAAACATCATACACTCTTGGCTGCGGAATATGGGCTTCTTTAGAGATTTGAGTACTTGTCATCACCTTGTTTCTTAAAAGTACTAAGTAGGCCTTTGCTTCATAGGGGGTTAGCCCTAAATTCCTGAGCTTTAACATTAGTTCTTCGGCATTACTTTTTCTACTCAATATTTAACACCATGCATTTTTGAAAACGTGCTTGAAAACTACATTATTAATTTATTGAAATCTTCTATATTTTTTTATAGCTAAAAAATTATCTTTATATACTACAATTAAGTAGTATAATGATTGTAAGTAGTAGTTTTCAGAAGTGTCAATGCGGAATGAGGAACATGTTTATTTGGGACTTCGATGGCATCATAGTGTTTACACCTCATGAACTAGCTTGGAAAATCGCTTCAGAAGCTTACGGTATTAGGGGTTTTACAAGTGAATTTTATAGAAAATATGTTTCCGGAAGACCCAGAATAGAAGGAGGAAAAATTATTCTCGAAAAACTAGGATATTTTAACGGAAAAAAGCTAAGCGATAAGGAAAGAGAGGAAGAAATAAAGAAGTTTACAAACTTCAAAAATAGGGTTTTTAGAGAGCTTGTGGAAAAAGGATTTTTCAAAGTAAATTGGGCGGCAATAAGCTTCATAATTAAGGCTAAAGAACATGGTATTTTTCAAGTCTTAGCATCAGCATCAAGAAATGTACGTATCATTGCTGACAGAGTAGTTGTAAAAGGCTATGGTAAACTAACTGAACTATTCGATGCTGATGTGAGTGGTTCAGGAAGAACTAAAGACGAGGTTTTCAGAAGAGCAGTAGATGTAGTAAGAAGAAAACGCATGAAAATACAATGTATAGTTGTTTTCGAAGATTCACCTTCAGGAATAATTGCTGCTAAGAAATTGGGGTTTAAAACTGTAGGATATAGGGATCAAGCATTAAGAAAATATGGTGCTGACTATGTGATTTATGATTTCTCAAAAACAACACCTCTCCACATACTCAAAGAGCTTGGGTGTTACTTTGAAGCTAACATTTAAGGACAGAGTATTTAGCCTTTCAAGAGAGAAAAAACTAGCAACATTACTAACATTATCGAACGGTAGGTTCGCGGTTAAGGGAGCTTTCGAGCTTTACCCTCTTTCTTTAGGTACTCTAGTAAGCCATGTTTACGACCATGCCCCCATATTCTACAGGGAACTAGCCGTCCTACCTGAAGTTTCAAAGCTAAAGATAATTGTTGATGGAAAACCCCTCGATTTTAGTTTTTCAAAATTTCAACTTAAAAGAACGCTCAGTTTAAACAGTGGAATTGTTGAAGCAGCACTTAAGTGGAAAGGATATGGTGGAGAACTGGAGTATTTTAGCTACAGATTAGTCCATAGAAAACGTAAGGGTTTATTTCTAATTAACGCTACATTAAATCTTAGAGGGTATGATAAAGCATCGCTTATAAGCTATATTGATACTAGCGTAGGTAATTATTTCATAAACGACCAGGCTATGATAAAACACTATGTAATAGAGCAAGTAAGGTACACAAATGGCACATTACTACTCACTTTAAGAACCTTAGACAATAAGTACAAAGTATCTATAGCCATGAAAAATAGGATTTCTAAATTCCATGAACGAAGCTTTTTCAACAAACATAATGTATTAGGCGAAGTATTCACTGTAGGAGGAAATAACAGTATTGAAATTACGAAGTATGTTTACATAGTTAGAAATATTGATTCTAAGAACTATATTCAAGACTCTTTAAAGAACATACGGAAACTTTGTGAAATAAGCTTAAACAAGCTGTTTAGAGAACACGTAAGCTCATGGAGACGGGTGTGGAGAAGAATAGGCTTAAGCATTAGAGGGGACAAACACGTAGAGAAGGCACTTAAATTTAATGCATTTCATCTCTTACAAGTAATAGACGATGATAGAGACTACACTATACTTCCAGCTAGAGGACTTCACGGACTAGGATATAGAGGACATGTTTTCTGGGACACAGAAATATATGCTCTCCCATTTTACATATTATTTTATCCCGAATATGCAAGGAAAATTTTAATGTTTAGATGTAAGCTTCTAGAGCAAGCTAAAGAGAATGCTAGAAGAAATGGCTATAGGGGCGCACAATACCCTTGGGAATCGGCTGATGATGGCTTCGAAGCCACGCCTAAGGAAATACCTCTTGGCTTCTCCGGGGAAAAGACTATCAGGATATGGACTGGTGAAGAAGAACAACATATTACGGCTGACATAGCTTATGCAGTTAATAAATACTACGAAATTACAGGTGATAAATCATTCATGAAGGAATGCGGATTAAAAATAATCTTTGAAACAGCAAGGTTCTGGGCAAGTAGGGTTAAATACGATGAATTAAGGGGCCTGTACGTAATAGAGAACGTTATGGGTCCTGACGAATATCATCCACACGTAAATAACGACTACTTCACTAATTTAATGGCAAAGTATAATCTTGAGCTAGCTGTGAAATACTTTGAAAAAGCACTAAAAAATGATGAGTGGTTTAATATTGTTAGAGAGCTAAATATTAGTGAAGATGAAGTTAGATTATGGGACCGAATTTCAAAGAAAATGTTTCTTCCATGTTCTGAAAATAATTTATGTGAAGAATTCGAAGGATACTTTAACCTTGAAGACCATGTAGTTCAGCCTGACATTAGTCTTAATATAAACATAGGTGAAGAACATATTCCGAAGACCATTTTGGAAAAAATTGATAGGACGCAAATAATTAAGCAAGCATCTGTGGTATTAGCTCATTATCTACTATCTGATAAGTACAGATTCAGCAGGGATTTCATTAAGAAAAACTTTGACTACTACTTTAAGAGGACAACCCATGCTTCATCTCTCTCCTTACCAGTGTATGCTGCAGTTGCAGCTAAACTTGGCCTAAAAGAACTAGCCTATACTATGTTTAAATACGCTATACATGCTGACTTAAGGGACATCTACGGTAATGTTGAAGAAGGATTCCATGTAGGTTC
>CAZBXI010000065.1:0-3795 GCA_964496035.1 uncultured Desulfurococcales archaeon | reverse complement strand
ACCTAACCTCCTTAAGGTAAGATAGTTCATGAGAAACTCTATCGTAGACAAAAGGCACAGCTTCGCCAAAACCTTCTACAGCAAATTCTAAAACAGTTCTGCCATCAACTCTATGAACACTAAACTCTATATCGCAACTACCTTTCCTAGTAGAAACCCTATACCTCCTAACATACTGTGTTTCAGAAATAAGAACACCCTTAAACCTAGCCATAGTAAGGTTAACAGCACCCCAAACACCACTAGGATCCATAGAAGTCTCAACTTTACCCCTTAAAACTAGAGGTTCCATGAGAAACTCCGGTTCAGCAAGCCTATAGACCTCAACATGCTCCCTAGGAACCCTAGAATATAAGTCATCAAGGAAACTGACCATGTCAGCAGTATCGGCAGAAACGATGACAACAGCGCCACTGGGCTTACTAATCTTAACCCTACTGCGCCAACGTTCAAGAACACTTTCAAAACGCTTACGTTCAGCATCATCACTATAGCGGACAATCAGCAAATATACAACCCCTCACCCAAACCAAAATATGGAAGTCGGAGTATAAAAACTTACCTCCAAAATTGGAGGTAAGAATGTAATAGGATATAATGGAGGCTAGCTTACATATTCTCTTTACATATTTTATGGAGTAATATTTCGAGCCTTCCTATTATTTCGTCGCTTATTGGTGCTTTCTCTCTCATAAGTAGTTCAATGTACTTAGTCATGTTGATTAAGTCGTTTAAGTACTCTCTGGTGTAGAATTTAATATCGCTAAGTACCTTAATTAACTCTACTTTATCGTCAAGCTTAGCGTTTAAAATAGCTAATCGAGTTAAACTCTCTACAGCTTCACGCTTAAGCCTTAAATACTCGTCAACACTAAAGCTCTTCCTCATCTTCTCGACACTCTTCTTCAAAGTCTCCTTCAACCTTGTTCTCTCAGCATCCATGTTCACAACAGTATTAAGGGCTTCTAAAAACTCGTCAACACTCTTAAATCTATCCTCTTTTCTCTTAGCCAAAAGCTTTCGGAAAATCCTATCATACTTAGCGTATTTAGCATTGTATTCTGAAGGAAGCTTAGGCTTAACATTGGGATTAACAACCTTACTCAAAATAGAAGCAGGAGTTAATCCCTCATAAGGAAGCTTACCTGTTAAAAGTTCATAAAATATTAAACCTAACTGGTAAATGTCTGTTCTTTCATCGGTTTTACCGTAAGTTTTTTCATCAATTTGCTCTGGAGCAGCATAAAGCGGAGAATAGCCTTTAATAGTAGACTTAGAGGATAGAGCGCTGAGCTTAGCTAATCCAAAATCAGTAATTTTAGGAGTCAAATTAGGTTTAAGTAGAATGTTTAGCGGTTTTAAATCTCTGTGGATGACACCTTTAGAATGAGCATGCTTAAGACCTTCAGCAATACCCTTAATTATCTTTAGAGCTATTTCTTCTTTCACAGGCTTGGGATATTTATCTAAGTCTCTGATGTTTTTACCGTTTACTTCGGCACCTTCCACGTATTCCATTTCCATATATGGTACTGGAAGAATGTCGGCGTTGTAGAGTTTAACTATATTTTTATGTTCAAGAGTGAGCCACGCCGCTACCTCTTTAAGAAACATCTTACTTGTTTTTTCATCAAGCTTAGGTATTTTTAAAGCTACTATTTTACCGTCTTTCCTTCGAACTTTCCATACCTTGGCAAATCCACCTTCACCTAGAAAATCTAAAGGTGTATATATTGTTCTTAGTTCTTGAGGAAATGCTATAATTTGTATTCTCCTTTTTTCGCTTTTTTTAACAAGTTCTTTCTTTTCTTTTAATTGCTCAGCAGGTGTTATCTTATGCATCATAATTGTCTTATATCCTTGCTTTTCTAGTATCTTTGAACATAGCAACATAAGTTTTGAAAACAAAATAATGTTTCTTACAGTAAAAGAGGTTACATCATATGCTTTTAGTTCTTTACTCAGAGTAGCAAGTTCTTTAGTATCTTTAAGATAGGTAGCTTTACTTAGCCTTGAAGCCTTAACTAACGCTATTGTCCATTTTTCTTTAATGATATTCAACCTATTTTTGAACTCTTCAATATCAAACTTACAAAAAGCTCTTAACTTCGGTATGTTGTTCTCTAATTCACTAACTATTTCATTTATCTTATTTTTTGCATTATTGAAACAGTCTGCTGCTAAAGCATAGTACTCCTCTCTCAGAAAGTTTACCCCTTTCCTAAGGTCGTCTATTACGTAGTATAAACAATATTGTTCAGGATTATCTACGATATGCCTTGTTATATTAGCACATTTTAATATCTCTAGAGTCTCTTTCTTTAACTTATCAATATCAACAACAACTATAGGCAATGTTGAAGTTTTTGACTTCTCAATATTTAATAATGTAAGTTTCGCGCAAATTTCAGCTTTCTTAATAATGTTTCTTATTTTTACCCTGTTATGATCCAAGAAGATACCTATGCTGGCAAATAAAATTAGTAGAAAAAGTAAAGTTGCATTTAATATCCCGAGATAAAGGTTTATAAAGAATAATAAAGATGTAATTAGTGTCATAGTCAATAATGCGTACGAACCTATGGTTCTATTTTTGAAAGAACTCTTTAGGTAACCTATGTATTCGTCTAACTGTTTAGCAAAAGCTTCTGCTATTTTTTGATATTCTAATGTTTCTTCCCTGCTTGATAATTTCTTTAGGTAATTGAGACATCTATCGTATTTTGTAGTTTTAAGCGTTCTTGATTTAGAGAATTCTTTATCAATATCCTGAAATATTTTGTTAAGTTGCTGCGACATTTCAGTAAATGTTTTTACCTGTAGTCTAATTAATCTTTTTCTAAAAATATTTCGATCCAATGTTATGATGTGATTAAATAATTTTTTCTAACTTCTCTATTATTATGTCTATGCTTCTTGTTCTTTCTTCTTTTCTTTTTGCTAGGCATTTTAGTATTATTTCGTCTATTTCTAATGGTATTTCTGGGTTTATTTTGCTTGGTGACTCTGGTTGTTTGTTTAGTATGTTGTTTATTAGTGCTGCTGGTGTTTCTGCTTCGAATGGTAGTTTTCCTGTTAGTAGTTCGTATAGCATTATTCCGTATTGCCATATGTCTGTTCTCCAATCTACTTGACCATATGTTGTTGGATCTATTTGCTCCGGTGCTGCATAGGCTAGTGTACCTTTAAATATTCCTGCTGATGTTCTACTTGACGCTTCTAAGAGTGCTTTCGCTATTCCAAAGTCTGTTAATTTTGCTGTGTTATTTTTGAATAACACGTTTTCTGGTTTAATATCTCTATGGATTACCCCCATGTGGTGGGCAAAGCTTAATGCATCAGCTACTTCATATGCTATTTTAAGTTTATCTTTCAGCGATAACTCTTTCTTTTTCATTAGTTCTCTAAGGTTTCCTTGATCACAGAACTCCATAACAATGTAGGGTATTGGTTTTGCACCATATTCTACAACTTTAACTATGTTTTTATGTTTAAGCTTACTCCATATTTCTGCTTCATGCAGAAAACTACTTGTTTCATCTTCTGTTAGTGTTTCGTAGAGAGCTATATTAGGTATTTTAATTGCTACTATGCTGTTATCACTTAACCTACGTGCCTTATATACTAAGGAGAAACCTCCACCACCAATAAGCTCTATTAGTTCGTAGCCTTTAATGCTAATAGTGGGGAATGATTTTTCAGGCTTAGTAACGGTTTTAGCAATCTTGGGCTTAGGAGGTTTAACTGGTTTAGGTTTACCTAGGGTTAATTTGTAAACTAGACTGTCTCTTATTA
>CAZBXI010000064.1:0-3840 GCA_964496035.1 uncultured Desulfurococcales archaeon | reverse complement strand
AAGAGGTATAGAAAGACACGCTACGATACAGTAAGCTACAACCTAATGTTTCTACCCCTCGGTATAAGCATTAAGGATATTCCGGGAACAGTAGTTTACGATATCCGCTGTTCTTCTTCCGAACTAACATACGTGTTTTTTGAAGAACAATTAGGTTTCGAATATAGTCGTGTAGCAGTATATGGTGCTATAGGGGACTATCTTGATGAAACACCTTGGGTTAAAGAGGTATTGGAGAAATGGGATAAGAGGAGCATATATTTTGAAGCAGGAGTTCTATCTCAAGGACTGGAAGCTAGTAGGAGAATGTACGACTTCAAAAGACATGTTGTTAAACATTTAAGTGAAAATAAATTGCCAAGCAGTCTTAGCGAACTACTTGTTAGAGCACTTATAGAGTCTGTTAAGGAGGAAGAACTGAGAATTTGGGTTAAGGAAAATAAGAAATCGCTTGAAAATCTAGGTTACGTTATTGAACCTCCAGGGAGTCTTGGTAGAGCAGCAAACTACGTGAAAACATATACAGGAAGACCTGTGGGATTAGCGGCTAGTAAACACAAAAACTACTATGTAATGAGCCTTAGGTCTTCCAGGAACATAGACTTAAACAAAATACTAAGAGAAATAGCGCCAAAATACCATGGAACAGGAGGAGGGCACCCCTTCGCAGCAGGAGCAAGAATACCAATAAACTCCTTCAACGAATTCCTAGCTACACTTGATAAAGCAATACGTGAATTCAGAGTGAAGTAAGTACTTCGTAAAACTTAAACATTAACATGTAAGTTATTAAAGTACTGCTAAGAAAGTTCAAATAAAGGTAATTAGAGAGCAGAAGGATTTATTAACTTTATCAACTACAGTGAGCACAGTTTAGAATCGTGATGTGGCCCTATTGAATAAGGCACTAGGATTGCTCACAATATTCTTACTCCTCCTAGCATTATTTACAGTAATATTCTACATGGTCTACTTCTACATCCCCTCTGTTAGAGGATCTTACACAATAACTATCACAGCAGAAAAACCTTTAGAAAACGTAGTATTGGAGCTGCCAACTACGGAGGATGGTAGGCCAATATATAGAATTAAGGAAATAACATGTTTTGTCAAATCAAACGGCTATTTAAGGGAAGTAGAGCCAACGGTTACAGGTACGGTTAACGGATATCCGAAATCCATAGTACTGCCCATTACCGGAACTGGAACATTCAACATAGTTGGCGAATATATTTTGGAGGAGGAAAAACTCATAGACTACAGCAAGTATCCATGGACTTTAGTAGTAAATTCTAAAACATATGAAGTACCCGTTTACGTTGAAAGAGACGTTATGTTACAAGTAATTTACGTTATAAAGGAAAACTCCATGGTGTTAGTGCCTTCACTAGGCATATTAACAGCACTATTCGGAGGCTTATCGATAACAAGACTATTCAGAGGCATGTTTTTCAAGAAAAAGATGCCAGCTGCTCCTAAGAAACCTAAGAAGAAATGCACTGGATGGTGCCGTGTTTGCGTAAACTTCTTTAGGATAAAGCAGGGCTCTGAGACGGGTGAGCAACTACCTAAGCAGTATGTTGACAAGTTAATGAAGCTGCTACTTGGCGTAAACAAGATTTGGGAGAAATGCTGCATAAAATTTGTTCCATGTACAGATGAGAAAGGAAATATTATAGCCAAATACGTTAACCCTCAAACCGAAATAGCGTACACTGTTGAAACAGGGAAAATTATAGCTGGGAAATATAGAATAGGCTACAAACTTGTTAGAAAAGTAAACCTCAAAAACTTCTTCAGAGACCCTAACTCTACTAAACTCGAAGTGTCTAAGGGTAAAGTTAATGTCCCATATAGGGAAGAACTAGAGGCTACATGGAAGACCAATGTCAAATATAGTTCGAAAGAATATAAGGCTGGAGAATCTGTTCCAGTCGACGTACTTAAAGACATAGTTAATGATGTACTAAAAAGAATAGAGAAAACCCTAAAAGAAAAAGAGAAAGAAAAAGAGGAAGGTAAATTAGCTGAGGATAAGTTCCAAGCGAAGAAGGAGAGACTTCTTAAGCTAAAAGAATTCTATGAACACGTATCGAAAGTCATTAAAGAATCAGGCAAAGTAAAGGTAGGGGATGTAGCAATTATAGATGCTCTTAGAAACATTAGCAAGCTAGGAAATGTTAGCCTTGATAAATGCATTAACGTGTTCATTGTTGACGAATACGAAGACGTAGCAGATAAAAGGGAAGAAGGAGGATGCGGCGAACTCCCTGGAAGAGTAACGATAATCGAGGAAAAAGTTGTAGAGAAAAACATGTATAAACTATTAGCTCACGAACTCGGTCACAACTTAAACCTAGACCATGTACCGCCAAATCCCAAAAAGCCAAACCTCATGGAAGCAGTAGTTAAAGGAGACAACTTAGTGGAAAAGCAATGTGAAAAAGCTCTTGACAACTGTAAAAAAGATAAAAGAAAACACTTCACTAAAGAACACTGCCACCAAGGGCTCAAATGCTTAAGAGGAATAGAAATTCTTAAGGAAATAAATGAGCTAAAAAGGAAGAACAAGATATTCAACGACGAAATCAAAGAGCTTATGGAGGATGTAAAGGACATAGATAAGAGGCTAGAGGCCAATAAAAAGCTATTAGTTTCTAAAGAAAAAACGTTAAGGAAAGAAAAAACATTTTTCAGAAAAGTATCTAACGTAGCGAAGAAAGCAAAACATTACAAAGAACTTTTAAAATCTAAAAGGAAAAGCGCGAGGAAATATGCTGAAAGAAATTTGAGAAGAATGAAAGCTCAATATGAGAGAGAATTAAAGAAATTAAATGAGAGACTAGATAGGGCAATAGAAAACAAATGGGAAAAGACTATCAAATGGTTAAAGGAAGAGTTAAAGAAAGCAGAAATCCTCTTAGAAGCTGTTAAAAACCCTGAAGTAGTGCTTAAAAAATATTCTGAAATACTTGAAAACCTTAAGAAAGAAGTCGATAAAATAAAAGAAGATATAGCTAAAGCGCATAAGGATAAGGAACGCATTAATAATAAAATTGAAGAATTAAGGAGGAAGATAAGCGAGAACGAAAAGAAAATAAAAGAACTTTATAAGGAATTAGAAAAACTCGGCCTAAAAACATCAAAGTAGCATCTGCGTGGGGAAAACGTTAAAGCAAAATAAAGCACATGCTTTCTAGGGGGTACTATCTTCAATGCCTAACAGTATTGACTTTTTTCTTTCTAAGAAACCTTTCTCAATAATCGGCCACAGAGGAGCTAAGGGTTTAGGTTTAGACTACGAAAATACATTAAAAGGTATAAGCTATGCTCTAAACTTAGGCGTAGATCTTGTAGAGGTTGATGTTAGGCTTTCGAAAGATAAAGTACCGATAATACTGCACGATGAGGATTTCAGAAGAGTAGCTAATGTCCCTCTAAAACCAAGAGACATGCTCTATGATGAAATAAAGTTGAAGATAAGAATTGGAGGGACAGAACCAGTACCGTCTCTTAGAGAAGTATTAGAATGTGTTAATGGGAAAACAGGTTTATTTATAGAGATAAAGGAGCCAGAAGCTGTAAACCTAGTATTGGATGTTTTAAGGGAATATGGATACCCCAAATGGGTTGCTGTAGTGAGTTTTCATGAGGAGGTTTTAGAGAGAATAGCATACATGAAACCCGAAATAGTAACAGGGCTAATTTACGCTAAGCCTCCAGGAAAAATAGTTGAAGCTAAAAAACTTAAAGCAAAAATAGTACTACCACACTTCAGATTAGCAACAGCAAAAGCAGTAGCATTTGCTCATAAGTTAAAACTCAAAGTTGTAGCATGGA
>CAZBXI010000063.1:0-4188 GCA_964496035.1 uncultured Desulfurococcales archaeon | reverse complement strand
TCTTTAGAGGTAGCAACAATGTTTAGTAAGGTATCTGAGGTAATCCGTATTCTCGAAAGAATATTCAAAATAGATTTAAACGAATTTCTAGCTTACAAAGTTGCCGTAGAGACGGGTGATCCTTTCGAAACACTTATTGCAACAATTTTAACTCAAAATACAAGTGAAAGAAATGCTTTTAGAGCATACTTCAATCTAAAGAAATGCTACCCCACTTTGAGACCCGAAATATTATCCAAAGCTAGCATCAGCGAGCTTAGTAAACTCATATCCGCTGGCGGATTAGGAAACGTTAAAGCAAAAAGAATAATTGAAGCATCCAATTATGTTTTAAAGAAATTAAATGGAGACTTATGGAGTCTCCTGAAGCTGGGTATTAAGGCTAGAAATGAGCTTATGAAAATACCTGGCGTTGGTCCTAAAACAGCTGATATATTGTTGCTTATGATAGCTAAGGAGTCTACGATCCCTGTTGATACCCATGTAATGAGAGTTGCTTTTAGATTAGGAATTTCTAGAAAGAAAGAATATGAGGCTATACGTAAAGCTCTAATGTCTAGCTTAAACCCTGAAGAATATTTAAAAGCGCACTTATATCTCATACTGCTAGGTAGAAGGTTTTGTTTGGCAAGAAAACCTAGGTGTTCTGAATGCCCTGTAAAACATCTTTGCGCTAAAAGGTTTAGATAAATTTCTCTGCGTTTTTCATAATCCTAAAGTATGTTTCTAATGTTATATCGTTTCTCAGGTTGATTGTTAATATGTGTCCGAATCCCTTTATTGAGTATTTCTTTCTCTTGAATGAAGGTACATGGTATTCTCCTCTCCATAAGGTCATCTTACCTAACATCCTGTATAACCATGGGTCATCGCCTTTAATCATATCTTTTACATCATAAAGTTTCATGTACTTGAAACGCACTTTAGGCAGTATGCCTCCCTTAACTTCATGTTTGGATAAAGGGCGGATAATACAAAGTTTCCTTGTAGAGCGGAAGACGACTATCAAACTTTTTCTTTCTAGCACAAGAAATGACCCTGCAATAGCCCATGAAGATATTTCTTTATCACTATTAACAAGCGTTAATGCGGTATCCCATGAAAATAATCCAATACCATATCTTTCCTGCAGTACACTGAATATAAAGGCAACAAAAATAATTGATATAGCAGGTAATGTAAACATATGGTAGAATCCTATGGATATTATAACCATTAAAACAAATGCCAGTATTAAGAACCCTAGAATAGGCGAAGTACTATAAGTATAGGATGGTTCTATTCTAGGTTTCATAGCAGTAGGTTTTCCCGGTTTAAACAAGGTCAAGAGTCTATACGCCTCCTATGCTAATAGTTTTTAATGGTTCAGGTAACGGTAATTGGCTTAGCTTCTTAGAGAAATATGTTTCTGCAAGCTCGGTGCACTTATTCAAAAGCATTATCATTTCCCTATTTAGGAAGCCTCCCTTGAACCATACTGTTGAATTTATAGTTACTGCCTCTTTAGCTTGCTGTTCTCCAAATTTTGCTTTGAAATAAACTATTTTGCCTTTACCATAGGTTTTCACTGCTTTTTCATATATTGTTCTTAATGGCTGTTCATACTTTCTGTAGAAATCTACTAATGGGTGTTTTTGAGCATTTCTTGGCTGTATTTTAAGCTTCCACCTAGTCCATAGGAGAGTATCTACAAACGTTAACTCTATAGTGTTCGTACCTAATTTTCTATTTTTAAAGTACCCATCTAAGCTTACAAAGGAGTTTATGTTGTTTTTAACTTTTAAAATGAAGTAGTTTAAGTATGCTCCACTATGCAGTCTCACACTAGCTCTAACTGAAACAGCATCGTAGAGTATGCCTTCTCTTAACTCGTAGAGTATTAGAGACTCAACAACATCACTAAGGTTGTTTTTAAGATGGTTAGCTACTTTATCAACTAGTTCCTTAGCCTTTCCCGGGCTTTTCCATGAAAATATCAAGAACATTTACCCCGAGAGTATAATTGTAAATGTTAGGATAAAAGTTTGATTAAGGCTTAGTGTAGTATAAAGGAGGCTTTACAATTAATGCTAATGCTCCGTAAAGAACAATATCTTCACCTAATGGTGTTATCTTTATTTCAGGTTTTCTGTTTAGAACGTAGAGGTCCAGGTACTTGGTAAGATACTTCAATACTAGTTCGCTATTGTTTAAAGCTATCGCCCCTCCTATGGTTATGAGTTCTGGATCGTAGGCATTGATTATGCTTGCAAATCCAGCAGCATTTATTTTCCCTATTTCCTCAACTATTCTTAATGCTAAAGGATCATTGCTTTTAGCTTCTCTAAATAAAATCTCTGCAGTTAACATACCTTCATCAAAATATTTTTTCAAACTACTTGTTAACAGTAGTTGAGGGAATTTCGTTCTTACAAGGTACTCAGCATATTTCGGTATATTTCTTCCCGAAACATACGCCTCCCAGTGCCCTAACTTACCACACCCGCAACGCATAGTACCGTTAAAATCTACGACAATATGCCCTACTTCATGCGCATTACCATCTTTTCCTATAAGTAAATGATCATCCACTATCACTCCTACTCCTATACCCGTACTCAACGTTACGTAGACTAAGTTCCTGACGTTTCTCCCTATGCCGAAAACTTTCTCTCCCCAAACAGCAGCGACTGCATCATTTAATATTTTTACTTCTAAACCCAGCTTTTCTTCAAGAGGTTCTTTTAGTTCTACGGTTTTGAAAGGCAAATTGGCAGGGTTAACTATTCTTCCCTTTTTCAAGTCTAGCGGGCCTATGCTACCTATACCTAAGCCAAGACTATACCTTATAGCATGGAAGAAATGCTTATTTATTATTTTTACTATTTGATTTGCAATGGCATGTTCATCACCATGCCTAACAGTCTTCTCTTTAACTTTAGACAGTATTTTTCCGTCTCTTGTCCCCAGAGCTACCCTGATATTTGTGGCCCCTAAATCCACAGCTAAAACATATTCCATGCTGAACACTTCAAGCATATATTCACTAATTATTTAAGTTACACTAGCATTTTTAAGTCTAAACCAATAACTATGAAAACAATAATAAGTGTTAAGACCGTGATGTAGGTATATATCAGTGAGTTCATTAAACCATGTACTGTCAAGACAAGCCCTATAATATAATTTATAAGTAGAATGTGAGGTGTATAGCTTATTTTCATGTGTTTTCTCCTAGCTAAATTCGAAAAATACACTATTACAAATATGATCATAGCTGAAATTATTTGCGAAAACAATATGCCTTTCTCTAATCCCATAACTTCAAAAATCATCCTTAAACCGGGTGTAATTTCCTCATGACCGTAAATTTTTATGCTCCTATACGTGAAGTACATATCTACGGATCGAATGATTATGGCTAAGAAACCTAAACATACAAGATCTAAATCTATTTTCTCACGTAATACTGTCCTTCCTAGCAACTACGTTGTCCTCATTAAACTTCACTTTAAAAGCCCTGATTTTCTCAGTTTTTCTAAATCCTCGGGCATATCTATATCTATGTATATTTCGGGCGACTCAACCTCTACATCAACTATTTTATCTGAGTATTTTCGAACAACATATTTTAAGCCCTGCGTTTCCTCGCTAATCATCAATATTTCATCGAATAGCTTCTTATCGAAAAGTATTGGGTGTCCTCTCTTACCTTTAAACCTAGGTACTACTATTAGACCTTTTGTTTTATAGTAAGCATCTATTACCCTATCTATAGTTTTAGATTTTATCAGCAGGTTATCTGCTGGAAGTATCATAACTGCGTTAGCATTAAGCTCCATAGCCTTCCTTGTCCCTACTTTAACTGAGGAACTCATACCCTCCATATAGTTCTCATTATAAACAGGGGTTACTGGCAAATCTTTAATTTCGTTAATTATTTTCTCTGCCTCAAACCCTACTACTACAACTACTTCATCTGCTTTAGACTTTACAGATTCTTCAACGACCTTCCTAATTATGGTTCTATCATTTATTCTTTCCAGAAGCTTATTTCTTCCATATCTTTTTGACATCCCAGCCGCTAAAACGACTAGAACTATCATTTCTATTCACTTAACTATTGAAAGATGCTTCCCAGAAGCACCATATTGTATTTTTAAGATTTCAGCAACTATACTTACAGCTATTTCCTCAGGCGTTTTCGCC
>CAZBXI010000062.1:0-4363 GCA_964496035.1 uncultured Desulfurococcales archaeon | reverse complement strand
GTAAAAGCTTATAAACTTGCATGCAAAAGCATTAATTGGTGTCTCCGATGAGGGGAAGCACCACCCCTTTGGCTAGGGTGGTTCCCCGAGGAGAGTATACGCTGACCCTAAAGGCTCGTGGAGAACTAGTAGAAGGTTCTCTTGAGGAGCTACGTGAAGAGCTATACCTAACACGTAGAGCAACCCAGTACATAATTGATTGTCTATGGGAGCTAGACAAACTACCAACAATAAACCAAGTACACCAGATGTTCTATAAAATATTGAGAGGGCAAGGTTTCCGTGCTCATCAGTGCAAGCAAATATACAAGTATGCATTATCACTTGTAAAATCAGCTAGAAACAATGGTGGAAGTAAACCAGTTCTTAAGAAACTATCAGCTAGACTAGATAAGTATGATGCTAGAGTAGACCTAGAGAAACAACTAGTCATGATAAAGTTGAGAAATAAAGTGTTTAAGATAAAGCTCCTACACAGCAAGAAGTACGTAGGAAAATTCATGGGGAAGAAATGGTACGAGGCAACTGTAAACATTGATAGAAGCGGAAGAATATGGATAGCTGTACCGTTCAGATGGGAGTATAAACCATGTAAGCCCGAGAGATTGATTTCAATTGATATCAACCTTAAGAAAGTTGTTGTCTACAATGGTAAGAGGATTAAGAGGATAGATACTAGGTTTATGGAAGCACTATCGTTGAAGGTTCATGCTGAGAGAATTCAGAAGAAGCATCCAAGAATGTGGATGTACAACGGGAGGATATTAGATAGGATTAGGTGTCTACATATAAGGAGTAGGAATATAGTGGTTGACTGGTCTCGTAAGTTCGCTAAGTACATGGTCCTGAAGGCTAGAAGGACTAGGAGTGCTATAGTTCTTGAAGACCTTGAAAAACTATGGTTTAATGCTTCACGGAAGTCTTCTAGTCTAGCTGACAAGTTATCTCGTTTCGCTTACCGTAAACTACAACATGCAATAATAACTAAAGCAATAGAATATAATGTACCGATTGTGTTTGTGAATCCAAGGAACACTTCTTCTACGTGTCCCAGATGTGGAGTAAAACTATCCTGCACTCATAGACTAGCAATATGTTCTAAATGCGGATTTATGGCTGATAGAGATACAGTAGGAGCTATGAACATCTGTCTTCGTGTTTTAAGGGGGATGCGGGGGAGCCAAGGGTCCCCCCTAAGCGCTCCCGCAATGAAGAATGAAGCCCGACGGAGCGGGAGAACCAAATATGAACCGATGACCATTTATATAAAATCATATACAAGCATATAAAGAGGCAAACCCGTAATATTTGACAGACATGGTGTAGTATGTTGTATATGGAGTTATTATAAGGTAAGAGTATTGAGCAGTTCCTTGGACATAGTCCGGAGCTGTAAACGTGTACTTTTTAACTTCTGCTACTTTAGACCAATAAGCTCCTTGTTCTGTGCCTAGTAAAGCCCAAACTATAATATAGCAATATAGTTTGGCTTCAGCATTGTCAAAAGCAGCTAAATGCCCGTTATACTTAGCTTCGTAAATAAAAGTAACAGCTTCTCCTTCATTTAACCATTGTGATGAAACATTGTTTTAAACATGACATAAACTACATAGTTAATGTTTCATATCCTTACTCTTTGAGTATAAAGTTTTTAGTTTCAATCACTCTTAAGTAATACTTGTAGCGTGAAACCAACAATATTTAGAGAGGAGGTAACGTAAACGGGGGGTTATGAAGCTAGCTCATGACTAAAATAATTGTTATTGGAGTTCCTTCGGAGAGAAGAGCGTGCGCCAAGCTAGTTACAGCTATTAGTTTACTTATAGCTTCCCTTATAATGACCTATGGTCAAAAATTATTTTACGATATGCTCTACGTTCTAGCGTTCTTAACACCATTAATTGCAGTTGACTTTATTAGAACTATGAGAGCAGCTAAAGCCGCTAAATATTTCCTTAAAAACTGTAAACTGCTAAGGGATTTTTTAGAGTTTAACGAGGAAATTAAGGTTAAATGGGGGTTCTTAGAAGCTATAGGCCACAGAACTTTAAGCGGACTATACAGCCATGATGCTTTCTTCATACCCAATTCCGATCTCAGCAAGGTAAAGAAAATTAAGCTAAGCGATATAAATAAAGATTACTTCATAGTCTTATCGAAGCTGGGTACAGGAGCAGCTGTTATTCCCGGATTTAAAGTATGGGAGGGAAAAAGTAAGGGCGTAATAGTGTCCTTCCTTAAACCACAACTTATTCTCTTTAAACCTAACGAAGAAGACATTGTTCTAAAGTATGGGCAGTATGTTGCTGAGGCTGAAGTAAAGCCGCGAATTGGAGGAGTAGAAGGTACTGTTTACGTTTATAAAGGTGAAGGCAAATGCTACGTGGAGTTGGCTCTTATATGTATGGTAGAAGTTGAAAAACATCCGTTTAAGGTGAAGATAACTCTTGCGAAACCTAAGGGTATGCTTGAAAGATTCAACTATCAGTCCAGCATCAATGAGACCTACGTAATAGTAACGTATGGAAAGAACTTATCGCCAATAGCATTGGTTAAGAAGGTAGGGTTAAAAACGCCTTTAATTATGGGTATAGTTAAGGGAGATGTTATGATAGAGTTAAAAATGAGGATACCTCTACGTAAGATCTTAACTAAAAAAGTTAAAGTAAATCTCGTTAAGTTACAGACACTACCTTTAATCTATCCCTACATAGTGTGAAAACAGGGGCTATTTTAGGCAGTATTTCGGAATCCTTTAGCACTTTTAAGAGCCTTTTTTCATGGTATTTTAAGGATTTTTTCATAACTCTAGGATAATTCCCCACACTATATGAGCATAGCATACCGTACTTCCTACAGAGTTCGCTATGTATCTTCTCTAGAAGTTTTAACTCAAGATCTTTTGTTTTTGCTTCAAGAAAGTATTCGTACAGGGTTATTCTCTTAGCGACAGATCTACCGAACAAGTAAAAGCCGCAACAATCACTCACACTATGTAAGTTATAAAGACCTTCCTTGCAAGTTGCAAAACCAATGTTATATTTTTTAAGTTCACGAACTAATTGCACATAATGTTCCAATCTTAATTTTAAATTGGGTCTTAGCAACCCTCCCTTATTTCTTAGCGAGTAACTTTCAAGATAGGGCATATTAAGGCCTAGTTTACTGTATACTTTGTTAAATTCTTCTTTAGACAATCTGATAGATTCTACAATGACATGCTTAACTTTACACTCCTTAGCTATTTTAGCAATAGCCTCGAACCCTATGGAGTTTGTTACTTCAGGTATGTAAGGTGAAAGCCTAAAAACCAACGGTACTCCCTCATCTGAGAGAAAGCTAGCTGATTCTATTCTTTCTTCAGAGGAAGGAGCTTTAGGCTCTAGTATTCTACAGTATTTTTCTTCAAACGTGGAGAAGGAGAATTGAACGACAAGTAAACCTTTATTAGCCATATCAGTAAGTACGTTTAGCCATGGTTTTTTCATAAGCAATGTGCTTTTAGTATTGACTATTACAGGATAGTTGTACTTACGAGCTATTTCTAGTATTTTAAGGCTCATTTTCTCGTTACATTCTATAGGCTGGAAAGGCTCCACTAGTGTACTTAGTCTGATAGGTAAAGGTTTCAACTGTTTTCTGTAAATAATTCTAGCTACTCTTAGAAAATCACGTAGAACATCATGTTTAGGTTCAGGTTTACCCTGCTCCCTATACCATCTAGCATAACAGTATGCACAGTTGAAACTACAAGAAGTATACGGTTCTATTTTCATAATGGAGTAGCATAAAGGAGAAATGATGCTGCTTACATTGATGAAAAGTTCTGACATAGATGTTTTCACTCTTTCTTCAAGTTCTCCATGAATACCCTTAGTGCGTTCTTGTACGCAATTTTCTCTATGTCCTCTTTTGAAAGCCCCAATTCCTTTAACTTTTCTACTAAGTTTAATATTTTGTCTATAGTCTCTAAACCTTTTGGTGTTTTACGTATTCCCAGATAGTCTGTTCCCAAGGCTGGGACATCGGCTCCGAAATTCTCATAAACATACATAATATGCTTTGCTACAGAATTTACATCCACTTGCTTTCTAGATAATGCTTCTGTGTAGAAGAATATCCCTAGAACCCCCTTATTTTTGCGCAGTGCATCTATTATATCATCGTCTACATTTCTGGCAGTATTATAAAGCGCCTTAACACCAGCGTGGCTTATTATAGCAGGTTTTTCCATAATACTTAAGACATCTAATACTGTTCTCTTACTAGCGTGGGCTAAATCAACAACCATGCCTAAATCTAAAGCTAAGTTTACGAGTTTTTCACCTAGCCCTGTAAGTCCGTAGTCCTTTTCTGTTAAGCA
>CAZBXI010000061.1:0-4382 GCA_964496035.1 uncultured Desulfurococcales archaeon | reverse complement strand
CATTTCTCATAGTCAACATGTATTCTAGGCCACCCTCTCCAAGCTTCATGAACAGATATAAAATCACCTACAGCTATAACACCTAAATCCCTAGCTTCAGCTTCCAAGAACAAAATTTTCTCACGTGAAGAACCATAAACATATGCTTCAACAAGCTCCGGAGGAAATAAGCCGCTTAGAGAACGATAAAAACTGTTCAATGTTTCTGAAACAAAATCCATGAAATCCTTAGGTACTGATCCTACTTTAAACACATAGACTTTTGTACGTAACCCCATAGTTAGGCACGTGGAAAACATAGTGTTCAATACTAAGCTAAATTAACCCCTCCAATTATTTAACTAATTCTCCGAGAATACATTAAAATACTCTAGTTAAAGGTGTTTTATTGAAATCCATGTCGTTAGAAACTATTTTAACTGCTTTCTCTCTTAAAGCAACAGCTAAATGAATTGAATCTTCAAAGTCTAAGCCATATTCTCTCATAAGCTCAAATGCTCTACTATAGTCTTCACGAAATATTGGAACTACTTCTAACCCGTGGAGGCTAAGTATAGCCTTTAAAACCTTACCAACAAACCCTTCATCCTTCAAACTATGTTCCGTAAGCCCAGCCAGTATTACTAAAACCTCGTAAACAGTTAGAGAAGACGTAACATAGCTTCCCCTAGATGCTTTCTCAATTTCCCTAACCCAGTTTTTAGCTTTCCCACCCAAGGTAGGGTGAGCTCCAAGCCAGTAAACGAAAACATTAACATCTACATACTTTTTCTCGTCCACCACTCCTTAACCGCCTCAACAACAAACCCGTCAAGATCATCAGGCCACCTATATACCTTGAAGCATCCGAAAAACCTGTCAGCAACAGAACCTAAAGGCTCAACAACAACCCTACCACCCTCGACATAAACCTTAACCAAACCACCCTCCCTAACACCAACAGTCTCTCTTAAACCCTTAGGAATCAAAACCCTACCCTTACTATCAACCCTAACAATAAACTCCAACAAACCCACCAAATAAATAGAACCCACTAATACATATAAGTGTAACTCCTAAAATGCTTTAAACATCATCTATTCAGAGAACTAACCAAACTACCCTCCTAAACTATGCCTGGAAAATATTTTCAGCTTCTAAAAAGATAAACGGAGCGTAAACCAGCGGGGTTTTTAAGGGCGAGGTATTTTCCAGTGTAAAGGAAATAGTTTAGAGTCTTTAAAACCGCTTTTAGTATATGCTTCAACAACATAGTAGTGTTCAAATACCGGTTTAAAGTCTAACCCTACCTCTCTTACTTCACCTGGCTTAATAGTTATGTTTCCAACCCATATTTTAACAGTCTTGTTTTCACTAATATCTATAATACGTATAACAGCTAATACAGCATCTACACTACCAACATTTCTCACAGCAACAGTAAACGAGGCAGAATCACTCCTATTAGTCCAGTAAGCTATCTCCTCAATCCAAATCTCCCCACCAACACTCCTACAAGCCTCCGGAAGCACCTCTACTCCACCATAAATCAAGAACGCAGCTAAAATAGTAGCCAAAACAAAAACCAAAATAAATACAGAAAAACCTCTGCCAGCCAATAGGACCCCCCTATAGTTATCCTCTATTTCCTCCTAAAAATCTTATCCTTAAAACATAATCTAAAAACATCGAAACATAAACTACTAAATTCAAAACTATAAACCACTAAGAGAAAACACTAAATAAAAACAAGTATGTGGGAAAATAAATTACCTTAAAGACTCTATAATAAGCTTGGCGTCTTTTCCCGGTACTGGCTTCCCTAAGTTTGCAGGTATTCCAATAAGAAACACGTAAGGTCTCTCCTTATTAGTGACGAAACTAAGCCTCGGTACAAGCTTAGTAAAATCAGCTATACCAAACTTTATAGGCTTAATCCTGATTCTCCAAGGATACTTAACCCTACTCTCCCTAACCTCGTCAGGCCATAAAGGCTTCAACTCATGATACCAATTAGAAATAATACTGAATGCTCCAACAAATTTTCCCCCAAGCTCCTTAGAACCCTTCTTCTTAACGTAGAAAACAGCAACATCGCCAGGTTTAACAAGGTCTACAGCCTTGGAACTCTCGGGAACACCGTAAACGTATTTCTCCTTAATAACAAACCAATTCTCCTCAGAAACAGCAAAAACCCAATACTTCACCAATCCGCATACACCTTCAAATAATTTCCAAGTTAGAATATATAAAAATCTCGAGAAATTAAGGACAGACACGATAAATTTTAGGGAATACTGAACCATTATTCCATTTATCAAAACCTAGACAGAAAGAAGAGTAAAAAATGAAATAGAAGTAGTGTAAGCTTTCTACCTACGCTGAAAGTATCTCAGACACCTTAAGTTTAGCATTAAGCTTCCCTTAACATAAACCTCAGCATAAATCTCCTCATCAAATCCTATATGAGGTATTATAATCATTGCTACTTACTTGCTCATTAATGCCCGATAATGGGAAACATCCATCATTGTTCTTGTACCAATACTGCTTACCGTAACTTTAATGGAGGAATACGTTAGCTCACTTTTATGTTGTAAAGAGAAGGCTGCTTTTATTTTATTTTCCTAGCTTCACCAGTGATAATTTTAAGATCTCTTGCTAATAATCGATGTTTAAAGTTAAGCTTATTAGCATTGAGTTCATATGTAATTACTTGGGTTAGATTCATGAGTAAAGGGCCAGCTATTGTAGTAAAGGTTGGAAGGAAAGGTGTTATAGTTCTTCCTAAAGCTTTAAGAGAGCTTGTTGGTATTGAGGAAAAATCTCTCGTCATATTAGGTGTTGAGGAGGGTAGAATTATCATTAAGCCTTTGAAGGTTGTACGTGTAGAAGCTACTAAGAAGGCGAGAAGGGTTTTAGAGGAAGCGTTAAGTGAGGAGTATAGGCTTGAAGAGGAAAAGACGAAGAGAATTGCTGAGCGTAAATAGTAGAGTATATGTTTTAGATACAAGTGTGCTTGTCGAATATCTTGACAAATCATCTCCTCTAGCTAGGAAAGTAGAAGTAATTTTTGAGAAGGCTTTAAACCGCGAATTAACTCTTTATACTACATCACTTGCTCTAGCTGAAACACTATACGTTACTTCAAAGTTCTATAAGGCTATGGGTGTTGCTGAACCTAATGATGAAGCTTTAAACTACATTATTTGGCTTAAAGAATTCGTAGGGTTAAAAGTAGGAAATATAGATGAAATGTTAGCGCTGAAAATAGGGGAGTTAAAGAAGAAACTAGGCATAGCACTTACAGACTGCAGTATAGTAGCTTACGCTTTAGAATTAAAGGGCACAGCTTTATTTAGGAAAGTAGAGAGAGAAATGAAACCTACTATCAAGAACCTAAGAGACCTAGGAGTACTATTCTTGAGCGAAATACCCCTAGAAACACCATAACCCAAGAAAGTTCCATGAACCCTCTGCAACTACAAAAGCAAGAACCCCCTTAACTCTCCAGCTTCAATACTGCCACTTCCCCCGTCTTTTAACAGCAATATAGTTGATGAAGTATGTTACATAGAATTCCCCACTCCATTAAAACAAAACATAACCACCTACAAGCACACCTAAAACATAGAAAACATATAAATCCCCTCCAAACAAAACATACAGAAACCATTCCATAACATTTACTCTTTGCTCTTTTTATTTTAGATACTTAGAGGAAAAATGCCTGCACGAATCCAGGATAATCTACGTCTTTCCAACTCTTTTTATTTAAGATGCAGAACATTACCAAGTTTATAGAGGGATTCCCTTTGGTACTAACTTTCAATACTGCATTTTACGTGAGGGCTTCTAAAACACTATATTCGCCTGGAAAGCATAGGGTGCATAATGTAACACTAAGTGAAAGCGAGTACAATACTAAGCTAATTAAGTGTTAATTTCTCTTTGAAAATGTCGTTGTAAGCTGAAAATAAAGGAAAAGCGGTTTCATCTATGGTAGAAAATGAATAGCTGATACAGTTGAAGCGCCAGACATTAAAACAAGCATTGAAGCCGACAATATGTTAATTATTATTACTGAAAATAGCGAACAAACGATTAGATTCTTTTTCTCCAAATCGGCGATCCCTTAGCAAAATCGAAGAATACATTCGACTTTTAAATTTCCCGAACCCTTAAGACACCATCACTTACCTCTACCAAATATCTTCTTCCATGAACGTTAATTTTCACTTTAACATAGCGCCAGTGACTAGGAATATTAGGTAATGCATTTATTCCATGTTCACTTATTTCTAAACCTAAGAAACCATAAAGAAACGCTTGCCATGAACCACCAGCTGAACCTACATGGAATCCTTCTTCAACATTACCGTAGATGTCCCTTAAGTCAGCAT
>CAZBXI010000060.1:0-4658 GCA_964496035.1 uncultured Desulfurococcales archaeon | reverse complement strand
TTTTGGTGCCGCGGCCGGGATTTGAACCCGGGTCACGGGCTTTCCCCGCAGTTTATGTGAGAGCTCGAGAGGCCCGCATACTTGACCTGGCTATACTACCGCGGCATCAAGAATGGTTTGTTTTGAGCAGCTTTATATTCTTTTAGTCTTTCTTACAACAATCGTAGCTATGTAAGCTAATACTATGGTTAGTAAAAATATTTGACCCCAGTCGAGAACTATACTGCATCTACTATCTTTACATGTCCTAAGTAAGAGTACATTATAGTATTCTACATTAAGCGTGAGAAAGAGGATGGTATAGTGTAAAATTATGAATAATGTGATAATTGCCAATATTAATGACAGCATTTCTTTCTCCAACTTCTCCATAAAACCATAAATTACAGTTACGCAGAGTACCATGAATATTAAGAACGCAGCAACAACGCTAAGCCCCCAAATCCCTCTAGTGTTTAAAAACACTAGTATCATAAGGGATAGCAGTATCAGAGATGCAAAGTAGATTTTCAGGTTTAAACATTTAAGCATTTAAAGAACCTTGCTGGAAGGATATTTGGTGCGGCCGCCGGGATTTGAACCCGGGATTGCCGGCGTGGAAGGCCGGCGTCCTAATCCAGGCTAGACGACGGCCGCCTAAACCCACATATACAGTGAGAACTGTAGGGCTTAAAGCTTTACTCAAGATCTCAATGGGTAAAGTAATGCTCATCCCCTCAATACTGATAACAGAAAACATTATATAATGAACTAGTATCTTGATTAAATAACAGCTATGCTAGGAAGAGGGTATTTCGTTTGAGCGAATATGTTAAAGCAAAACTCGACACCATAAGATATTATATACGCATGTCAAGGGATACGGACTACATTATGCCTTTATGGCTACCCTTTCTTCCGGCAATATTAGCTATTATAAGTTTCGTCATATGGTTTATTATAATAGTTGCTTCAATGAGGCTAGGGTATACTGGAGGCCCTATGGGCCCTATACGTCCCCATATAATTCCCGCCGCTTTTATTACAGGCTTTGGAACACTTGGAGTAATCATTATAGTGGCTGCAATTATTAACATTTACGTTCTTTATAAATGGATCTCCCGTAGAAATGATCATTTTAAGAGGACACGTAGATTATACAGAGAAGTCTTAGAATTATTTAACGTTTTAAGTAAGGATAGAAAACCTGCAAAGATGGCCTCCTTGGAAACATCGATAAAGGAGATGGAGGTTGAAGAAACAGAAAAGTCAGCAATAGTGTGGATAGTACTTGTTCTCATAATTGGGTTTCTCATATTCTACATATATCACTTCCTAAATAGGGACTTCTATAAGCATGAAAGAAGAGAAGCGATGATAGCTGAAAATATTACTGATATTTTAAATGAGTTTGGAGCTACCAGAGTACCTAGAAAAATAGCTTTTGAAACAATACCTAAAAGAAACACAGTACTGTACATAGTACTCTCGCTTCTAACACTAGGCATATTTGGATTATACTGGATATACACGGTAACAAAAGACCCTAATGAGCACTTCAAACTCCATAAGGTTTGGGAGGAGGATCTTGCCCACTGCCTTGAAACATTAGCAACAGGTAAAAGCAGAGAATCAGCATTATAAATCTAAGAGTTATTAAGAAGAATATACAGAATACATACGGGATGATGTGAAGAGGGTCTCAAGAATAAGGTAATGTTGAGAGCCGGAAATACTGACCGCTATTCTCTATAGTTTATTGCTTCAACGAAGAATGTTCTTCCAAGAATGTAGTCTTAAGGATTTTGATGGAATTGGTGCGGCGGCCGGGATTTGAACCCGGGATTGCCGGCGTGGCAGGCCGGCGTCCTAATCCAGGCTAGACGACCGCCGCATTCCAGATGTCTAGTTTATAAGGATGGGTAAATAAACTTTATTTTAGAAGGCAAATGAGGAAAATAATGCTCGGTCTTTAGGAGGAATTTATGTTCTAATCTCCGTTAGCTTTAAAACTTTATTTTCACTAGACTTTTAATGCTAGCCGCCGTAGTATAGCCCGGCCAAGTATGCGGGCCTTTCGAGCCCGTGACCCGGGTTCAAATCCCGGCGGCGGCACCAGTTTTTCCTTCCACATATAAGGCCCTAGTTTAAACCTAAGATTTTTCTAAGACTTTCATTATATGGAGGATAAGCTATACCTTTCTCAGTAATTATTGCTGTAATGAACTCTGGAGGAGTTATATCAAATGCTGGATTCAGAACATTTACTTCTTTAGGAGCAATACTGATTTTTCCTAGAACCGTTTTTACCTCGTAGGGTTTTCTATGTTCTATAGGTATATCTTTACTCTCAGGGTCTATAGTTGAAGTAGGCGCTGCAACATAGAATGGTATGTTATGGTGCTTAGCAAGAACCGCGATACTGTACGTGCCTATTTTGTTTGCTGTTCTTCCATCTAAGAGTATTCTATCGGCTCCTACTACTATTTTAGATACTAAGCCCTTACTCATAACATAGCCTACCATATTGTCTGTAATTAGCGTTACTGGTATGCCTTCTTGAATAAGCTCCCAAGTTGTTAGCCTAGCGCCTTGGAGTAAGGGTCTTGTCTCAGTAGCTATAACCTTAATCTTCTTCTTTTGAACATGGTAAGCGTATCTTATAACGCCTAATGCTGTTCCAAAACCAGCTGTAGCTAAGGAACCGGCATTGCAATGAGTTAATACGGTATCTCCATCCTCTATGAGATTTGCTCCATATTTACCTATGGCAATGTTGTTTCTTATATCCTCTAACTGTATATTCAAAGCCTCCTTAACCATTTCGCTCTTAACATAGTCTAATGGCTTATCCTTCAGTTTTCCAAGCTTCTCTAACATCCTGTTTATAGACCAAAATAGGTTATAGGCTGTAGGTCTTGTTCTTCTAAGCCTCTCCGCAGCCTTGCGAACTTCTTCTGCTAGCTCATTATATGATTTAGCCTCGCTATTATATGCCACCATAGCCAAACATAAAGCCGCAGCAACACCTATAGCCGGGGCACCTCTAATTTCCATTTTCTCAATAGCATTAGCTAATCGCTCAACGTTGTCTGTTTCTACGTAAACTAGCTCTTCAGGAAGCTTCGTTACATCAATGAATCTTATTTTTCCCTTCCTGAACTCTATAGGAACAATCTTTATTTCAATGCCATCAACAATCATAATTTCACCTAGATGCTATTAGTTTATGTAGTGTAAAGTTATAAATAAGTTCATCCTAAAAGACTAGAAACTAGAAGAACCTAAAGGGCTAATTATGGCAATAGTTGAAGCAGAAATTTTAGATAACGGAGACATAGTCGTTAAAAATCGTAGTGAAGCCAAAAAGCTTTACGAAGAAGGATACGGGCTTATTTCAAACGATATTTTAAGGTTAAGTGGTGTGGAAGCAGCTTACCTAGTTTTCAAGAACATAGTTAGGGTTAATTATAAAGGCCAAGAGCTAAACATTCAACAGTTATTTAAACTACTCGAAAAAAGAAATCCTGAGCTACCATTAATATTTACAGTATATCAAGATTTAAGGTCGCGAGGTAGAATAGTAAAGCCAGGGTTTAGAAACAATATCTTATTCCTCCATACAAAAGGCTTGAAGAAACCAGCAGACAAAATAGTTTACATTGTCGGTGAAGAAAGCACGGAGTTCTCAATGAACGAACTACTTAAGTGGGTAAGTGAAGCTTATAAGGTAGGAAAGGAACCTGTTTTAGCTATTGTTGATAAACACGGAGACGTAACATATTACGAGATAAAACATATTGAACTAAAGAAAAAACCAGAAGAACATTTAGCATTTTAAAGGTGATAAATAATGGCTCATATGATAGATTTATTAGCTCTAAGCGAGAACGACATTAAAGAACACCTAAGAAAAGGACTTCTAGTAGTTGCTGTTTTCGGTCTCGGCCATGTAGGCTTACCTCTTGCATGTGCATGGTTAAGGGCGGGAGCCAAGGTTATAGGTGTTGCTAAGACCAATAAAAAAGTTAGTATTATAAATAAAGGAGAAAACCCCTTAATCGATGAACCCTCCTTAACCCCCATAATTAGAAAGTATGTTATGGAAAAGAAGTTTAAAGCTACAACAAATGGCGAAGAGGCAGCAAAGCAAGCCCATGTAATATTGATCGCGGTTCCAACACATGTAAAGTGGGATAAAACGGGAAAACCAATAGACCTATCTATACTAGTGAATGTTTTAAGAACCGTGGCTAAAGGGCTAAGCAAAGGAAAACTAGCAATCATAGAATCAACAGTACCTCCAGGAACCACATTAAATCTGGCAAAACCACTTCTCGAAAAAACCAGCGGATTAAAGGCTGAAAAAGACTTTGGCTTAGCGTATAGTCCTGAAAGAATAATGGCCGGTCATGCACTACAGGACATAGAAGAAAACTACCCTAAAATCGTAGGCGCTGTTGGACCGCGAAGTCTCAAAGCAGCAAAAGCACTATACGAGGTAATAGCCAAGAAAGGTGTGATAACATTGTCTTCAACAACAGCAGCAGAGTTCGAAAAAGTAGCTGAAGGAATATATAGGGACGTAAACATAGCATTAGCTAACGAACTAGCTAAACTAGCTAAACTCCTAAATGTAGACTTCGAAGAGGTAAGAAAAGCAGCTAATAGCCAACCCT
>CAZBXI010000059.1:0-4685 GCA_964496035.1 uncultured Desulfurococcales archaeon | reverse complement strand
ACTCCTAGGTTTGAGAGAAACCATGATATTGTAGATGACATATAAGCCCCAATAATTATTGCAAGTACTGTATCTCTAGGTTTTATGTTAAATATGTTAGCTACTAATGCCCCTGTCCATACGCCGCTTCCAGGAAGGGGAATCATTATGAATGCTGTTAAGCCTAGAAAACCATATTTTTCAACATATTTTCTCGTTTTATCTCTTAAATGGTCAATGTATTTTTCATATATTTTCCTCAATGTCTTCTTGAGAAAGCTCCTATCCTTTCTAATCCATTTCTCAAACAATTCAATAAAGTAGTACACTATTATCCCGGTAATTACTGATATTGCTGTTAGTATTATAAATAATGGTATGTTGTTCATGTTCATAAAAATTACAGCATAAGCTATTGCTGCTCTAGCTTCAAAAGCAGGCATCATCGAGAGAGCTATTAGTTTCAATAATTCATATTCTAACATTTCCATCATTCTTGCACATAGGTTAGGAAAACTGCTATTAAATAATTTTCTGTAATTAGCGTAGTGAGGAGATGAGGGTTTAACTTAAATACTTACTTGAGCTACTTATTTGCTGTAAGACGATGTCCCAGGGTTAAAACAATTGGCGCTAAAATGCCTGGACAAGGGGTTTGTTGTTTGGTTCACCGGGTTACCTAGTAGTGGTAAGTCTACTGTTGCTAATGGTGTTGCTGAAAAACTTAGAACCATGGGTTACCGTGTAGAAGTTCTTGATGGTGATTGGGTTAGGAAAACTATTAACCCTGATGCAGGTTTTACTAGAGAGCAACGTAAAATTCATCTCTTAAGGGTTGCTTGGATTGCACGATTACTTGCTAGGAATGGTGTTGTTGTTTTATGTAGTTTTGTTTCACCATATAGGGATGTTAGAGCTGAAATTAGGAAAATTATTGAGGAAGAAAACTTACCGTTTATTGAGGTTTTTGTTAAATGTAGTCTTGAAGAATGTATTAGAAGAGATGTTAAAGGCCTTTATAAGAAAGCTTTGCGTGGTGAAATAAAGCACATGACAGGCATAGATGACCCGTACGAGCCACCGGAAAACCCTGAAATTGTTGTTGATACTGAGCATGATAGTGTTGAAACAAATGTTTTTAAAGTTCTAAGTAAATTAAAAGAACTTAAGCTAATAGAGTAAATGTAGAGATAGGTGTTCGGGTTTATGAGTGAAGAAAAAGTTGCAATCCATATTTCTAAGGAGCTTTATGAGAAAGCTAAAAAGTATGTTGAGGAAAGTGAGGGAGAATTTAAGAGCGTAGATGATCTTGTGGAATTTGTTTTGAAAGAAGTACTTTCTGAGGAGATTAAGGAAGAAGTTTTCACAAAAGAGGAAGAAGAAAAGGTAAAGGAAAGACTTAGAGCATTAGGCTATATTTAATGCGGTAAAGGCTCATAGTTTAATATTCTTCTTTAACCTCGTTGAATCATCGACCATGAAGGAATAAACTGAGCGTATGTAGGGTGTTTAAGGATTGGTTTCGAAACCTCACGGAGGTAAGCTTGTTAACAGAGTCGCTACTGGACGTAGGAGAGAATACCTACTTGAAGAGGCTAAGGAACTTCGTAAAATAAGTATTAGTGAGAGTTTAGCAGCTGATGTCGCTAATATTGCTCATGGTGTTTACAGCCCCCTCGAAGGATTCATGGTTTACGATGACTACTACCATGTTCTTTACGACATGAGGTTAGCAAACGATATTCCATGGACGATACCCATAGTTTTAAATGTAAGTAGAGAGGAAATTTCGGGTTTAAAAGAAGGGGACGATGTTGCCTTAACGTTTAAGGATACTATTCTAGCTATTATGGAAATTGAAGATATTTACAAGTGGGATAAGAAGGAGTACTGCAAGAAAGTCTTTAAAACGACAGACACTAGGCATCCTGGAGTTACTAAAACACTACGTAGAAAAGAACTTCTAATAGGAGGCAGCATTTACCTGCTCAACGATATTCCAGAGCCTTTTGAAAGATATAGGCTTTGGCCTATAGAAACACGTATCCTATTTGAAGCTAAAAGATGGAGAACTATTGCAGGTTTTCAAACAAGAAATGTTCCCCACAGAGGCCACGAATATGTGCAGAAAGCTGCTCTAACTTTCGTAGACGGGTTATTCATAAACCCTTTAGTCGGATGGAAGAAACCTGGAGACTATAAGGATGAGGTTATTGTTAAAGCATATGAAGCATTAATAGAGAATTATTATCCAAGAAACAGTATTGTGTTTTCAGTTTTAAGAATGGAAATGAGGTATGCTGGTCCAAGAGAAGCAATATTGCACGCTATTGTCAGAAAGAATTTCGGATGTACGCATTTCATCGTTGGTAGAGACCATGCAGGTGTAGGGGACTTCTATGGACCTTATGAAGCATGGGATATATTCAAGGAGTTCCCAGATTTAGGAATAATACCTATGTTCATTAGAGAAGCTTTCTACTGTAGTAGATGCGGCGGTTTTGTTAATGAGAAAATATGTCCTCACGAGGAAGAGTTTAGGGTTAAGGTAAGCGGTACTAAGCTCAGGAAAATGATTATGAGTAAACAGAAACCACCGGAATACATGATGAGACCTGAAGTTGTAGAGGTTATTTTGAGCTTTGAAAACCCATTTGTTGAATAGCTGTAGGAAGGTAGTTAAACTTCTAAGTAGCTCTAAAAAAGTAGCTATAATATATCATTGGGATTGCGACGGTGTTGCATCAGCATCTATAATATCTAAACTGTTAAAATCTAAAGCATTCTTCCATATCCCTAAGATAGGCCACTATTCTTTAGAAGCTATTAACATTAACTTGCTTAGATCTCTTAAACCAGATCTAGTACTCATAGTTGATTACGGGTTGCCGGCGAAGGATATTACAAACCTCGAGAAGACTTTAAGCACGAAAATTGCAGTAATAGATCATCATGTTAATGAGCCCATAGGAGGGTGCTTTTGCAACCCGGTTGCTCTAGGGTTAAGTGAAGACGACTATCCCTCAACATCATGGGTTATTAGAGAGCTTCTAAATGTAAAATACCTTGACCTTTACGTAGCTCTAGGTTTAGTAGGAGATTTGGGTAAGGCTATTAACTACCATAGGTTAGGAGAGTGGGTTGCAAAGGTTTGTAAGGAACACAATTTATCTCTTAGTGAAATATTTAGAGCTGCTGAAACTATTAACTCATGCTATAGGCTCATAGACTACGATTGCATAGACTATGCTAGAATTACTTTAACGGAAATAGGTGTTGAAGGTGTTTTATCGGATAATGTGCTTTTCAAGAAACTATCTACAGTTAAAGAAAAGCTAGAAGAAGCCCTAGAAAGAGTAGAGCTTAGTAAGGACCTAGGTAAGGTTAAGGTTTTTACCCTTACATGTGAAGACTATTTTACCTCCATTATTGGTAGGGAATTAGCTTATAGGTTTAGAAACTCCATTATCGTTTTCAATAATTTTGTTGAGAAGTTAGGGTTAAGGTATGTTTATGTTAGAAGCTACAGTTACAGCTTAAGAGAAGTTCTTAGCGAACTTAAAGGTAAAGGGTTAAATGTTGGAGGTAAAGACCATGTATTTGTGCTTACATGTAAGGGAGAATGCGATAAAGAAATAAGCATGCTCTTAAATACCTTACTAAAGCACGTAGGTGTTTAATTTGAGGAAAGTGTTTTTCCTAGGGCTGGACTGTACTCCTCCAAAAATACTCTACGAAGGATATGGTGTTGAGCTCAAGTATTTAAAAGAAGTTGTTGAGGAAGGTGCCAGATATGTTCTTAAAAGTTGCCACCCACCAATAACCATACCTGCATGGATAGTTATGTTTACGGGGAAAACTCCTGGAGAACTAGGACTTTACGGGTTTAGACATAGAAAACCTGGTGATGTTCGTGAAAGCTATATTGTTAATTCCAGATTCATTAAAACCCCTACCTTATGGGATATTTTAAGTAGGAAGAAACGTAGGGTTGGCGTTATAGGTGTTCCTCCAACATATCCTCCAAAACCTGTTCATGGATTTATGATTTCAGATTTTATAACACCTGGCCCTGAGAAACCATACACTTTCCCTCCGCTACTTAAGTTTGAGTTAGAGAAGCGTTTTGGACCTTACATTTTCGATGTTGTTTACCGTAGCCATGAAAAAGACAAAATCATAAAGGAACTTTTCACCATGACAAAGCAGCATTTAGCTGTTGTCAAGTACTTACTGGAAAATAAAGTATGGGATGTCTTCATATATGTTGAAATAGGGGTTGATAGGGTACACCATGCTTTCTGGAAGTATTTCGACAAAGAACATCCAAGACACATAGAACACCCCGTGTACAGTAAGGCTATTCCAGAATACTATAGGCTAATTGATAAAGAGTTTAAGGAAATAAAAAGCAGGCTCCCTAAAGACACGATAATAGTTGTTGCTTCAGACCATGGAGCTAAATCTATGAAAGGTGCTTTCGTTGTAAACCAGTGGCTTGAAGAACAAGGATATTTGAAGTTTAAGGAGAAACCAAAGAAACCTGGCATAGACATTGACAGGGAAATGATAGATTGGGAACATACAATGGTTTGGGGTTGGGGAGGGTACTACGCTAGAATGTTCATTAACCTTAAAGGTCGAGAACCTAGGGGAATAGTTGGAAAAGAGGAATATGAGGACCTAATTAAGCAGCTTAAGAAAGA
>CAZBXI010000058.1:2828-4961 GCA_964496035.1 uncultured Desulfurococcales archaeon | reverse complement strand
TATGCTCTAAGAAGAGCTGTTATGGACTTTATATCTGAAAGAGAATGGATGAAAAGTGGAAAAGGTATTTTAATAGGAGCTATAAACGTGCTCTACGATCACACAATACATGAAATATCGGATAAGCTTATTGAAGTTCAACATAAATTTCTTGATATAATTAAGTCAGCGGTTCATATTCACGTGGATGAACGTAGATGTTTAGAAGTCATACTTGTTCAGGGTAAAGCGGAACGTATAAGAGAATTAGCTAAGTCAATAGAATCGCAAAAAGGACTATTTTTCATAAAGTATAGTTTTGCTAAAGTTTAAACAACTGAAAAGTGGAATATTCGGCAGAAACTATTGAAAATTAGGGTGTTATTGTGGACTACGTTAAAGTCATAGCGCCAGCACATTTACATGTAGGAAACATAGACTTAACCGGTGATTTAGGTAGACTCTATGGAACTGTAGGATTTACTATAGATTACCCTAAAACAGTTGTTGAAATCGAACGCTCAGAGCATCTTACTGTTATAGGGAAAGATAGTACTAATGCTGAGAAATATGCTAAAAAAACATTAAAGTTTCTAGGTCTAGAAGGTAAAGGAGCATATATTAGAATTAAAGAGGCAATACCTAAACATGTAGGTTTAGGTTCCCAAACCGCCTTAGCTCTCTCCATAGGATTAGGGCTGGCAAAACTCTATGATATTGAAGTAGATGTTAAGGCCTTAGCATTAGCATTAGGCAGAAGCACTATCTCAGCCCTAGGCTTTTACTCCTTTACTAAAGGAGGATTCATAGTTGACGGGGGATTTAAAATTGAGAAGAAAGGTGAAATGATACCACCTCTTATATTTAACCATCTTATACCCGGTGATTGGTTCTTCGTAGTAGCTATACCTCAAAAGCCTTTACCAAAAATTTTGAGCATTAAGTCTAAAGAGGAAGAAATATTAAAATCTCTTAAACCTATGCCTAAGGAGTTTTCAGATAAAGTTTCAAGAATAGTTTTAATGCAGATGATACCGGCAATGGTTGAGGAAGATATTGAAGTCCTCGGGAAAGCTATTACTTCGTTCAATAAGGCGCTAGGAGAGTTTTGGAAGGAAAAACAAGGTGGAACATACTGCGATCCAATAGTTGAAGAAGGAATAGAACTACTACTTAGAGAAGGAGCTTATGGAGCATGCCAGACAAGCTGGGGTCCTACATTTTACGGTTTAGTTAAAGGAGAGAGTAAGGCTAAAGAGCTTACAGAGCTGTTGAAGAAGTTCGTTTATGAAAAAGGAGGAGGCTATGTTTTCTACACTAGGGGAAACAATAACGGGGCATTAATAGTATCAGAGTAACTACATCTTATCTATCGGAATTATCATCTCTATACCATTAGGTATAGGATAATATGTGAAATTTAAATACGTGCACGTAGGCTAAGTTAAGCAGGGTTGATATTATGGTTAAGGCAGTAGGTATAGATCCTGGAACTATGAGCATGGATATTTTTGGTTTTGACGATGAAACAGATGAAATAATTGTTGACATGAGCATACCTAGAGATAAAATAACAGAGAATCCCTCTATAGTAATCGATGTTTTAAGGAAAATTAATGAAAAATACAAAGGCATAGATGTTATTGCCGGACCATGTGGTTATGGAATTCCCTTGAAGAAAGCTAGTGAAACCCAGGATTGGGAAATAATGCTCGCAACTTTCGTTTCCGAGGAAGATGTTAGAAGGAGACTTAAAATTATAGGGTTAAGAGAGCTAATGTTCCTTATGAAGCAAAGTAAAGACTTAAACATATGGTTTACCCCTGGAGTTATTCACTTACCCACAGTTCCTGAATTTAGGAAAATAAATAGGATAGATCTTGGAACAGCAGATAAAGTCTATACCGTAATAGCGGCAATCCGTGATCATGCAGAATATTACAACATACCGTACTCCGATGTTTCAATAATAGCTGTTGAAATAGGGTTCGCATACACTGCCGCAATAGCTGTTGACAAAGGTAAAATAGTTGATGGCATAGGAGGCACTATTAGTTGGCCTGGATTCCTAGGTATGGGTTTCATGGATTCCGAACTAGCCTACGCTTTAGCTAACGCCTATCCCTACTTCTCCAAAACACTCCTGTTTAGAGG
>CAZBXI010000058.1:0-2728 GCA_964496035.1 uncultured Desulfurococcales archaeon | reverse complement strand
ATAGTAGAGTTATTTACTGGGAAGCATAAATAAATATAATTGGCCCGCAATGATTGGTGAACCCGTGTCCGAAACATGTTAATGTGGGAAGGCTGGTGTTAATGAGCGGGCCAGTTTAAGCATGGTTTATAGTTTTTCAAAGACTATTTACTTACTCCATGCACGATTTCCTTTAACTTATCTATGCTTAGCTCTACATATAGTTCGTTGTTCATTTTTACGAATTTTATACCTAAACTATTTAGTCTACTCGTTTCCTCTCTACTACGTATTATGGCTTTAACTAGGTGCTCAAGTTTAGGATAATCTGGAGAATATTCCTCATAGTACCAGTAAAGCCCTTTTAATCCTATCTTTACCTTCTTTTGCCCTGTGAGTTCAGCTATTGATAGTATGCGCTTACCATGCTTTTTAAGATACTTCCTAAAAGTTTCCATAAAGTGTTCTGAAAGAGACATTTCATCAATCCCTTAGCGTACTTTCCTTTATAGTTAAAACCTAAAGATAAGCTTATTGTTCAACATTAGGTAGAGTTAAATAAAAGAAAATGGGAAAATAATGTCCCGGCAAAACACTTCTCTATTGTTAAAAGAGAGGGAAAGCCTATTGGTGAAATAAGGTATACTCCAAAGATCAAGGAGAAACGATGGAGTAAAGATAAGGAGCTAGATATTAGAAAACTTTGGGATGAAGAGAGAATCTACGAATTCCACTTTGACCCTAAAGATACCAGACCCATTATTGTAATAGACACACCACCACCGTACCCTTCAGGTAAATGGCATGTTGGTGGTGCAGCGCATTATGCTCAAATAGACATGGTCGGTAGGTATTTTAGAATGAAGGGATACAACGTCTTCCTACCATTCTACGCTGATCGAAACGGATTACCCGTCGAAGTACAAGTTGAGAAAGTTAAGAAAGTAAATCCCCATGAACTAGCTAAAACACCTGAAGGTAGAGAAAAGTTCCTTAACATGTGCAAAGAATTTTTGGATGAAGTAGAGAAAGAACTTGTTAATATTTGGAGAAGACTCGGATGCAGTTTCTACTATATTAGAAACGGTACTGATAGTCCAGAGTATAGGAAAATTACGCAGGCAACGTTTATAGAGCTTTGGAATAGAGGGCTAATATATGAGGCTGAAAGACCTGTAAACTGGTGTCCTAGATGCATGACAACACTCAGCGATGCCGAGCTTGAACGTAAAGAGGAAGATACATTACTATACTACATTAAGTTCAGAGTTAAAGAAACAGGCGATGAAATAGTTATAGCAACAACAAGACCTGAACTCCTAGGTGCATGTGATGCAGTAATATTTAATCCTAAGGATGAAAGATACTATTATCTAAGAGGAAAACACGCGATAGTGCCCATCTATAATAAGGAAGTAAGGATTATTGAACATCCTGAAGCAAAACCGGAATTTGGCACAGGTCTAGTTATGGTTTGTAGCTATGGAGACCAAAGAGATATTAGGCTATTTAAAGAGCTAGGCTTGAAACCTATAATTCTAATAAACAAAGATGGTAGTTTAAATGAGAAAGCTGGTATTCTTAAAGGACTGAGAGTCAAAGATGCTAAGAAGAAAATTGCTGAAGAACTTAGAAAACGCGGTTTACTCGTTAAAACGGAGAAAATCAAACACTCAATACCTGTATGTTGGAGATGTAAAACCCCTGTAGAATTCATTCATGTTAGAGAGTACTTCCTAAAGCAGTTAGAGTTTAAGGATGAATTAAGGAAAGTAATTGATGAAATGTCCTTTTACCCCGAACATCATAAGAGGAAACTTCTTGATTGGCTAGAATCTATTTCAACAGACTGGCCTATCTCAAGAAGCAGATACTATGGAACAGAAATCCCCTTATGGAAATGTACCAAATGTGGAGCAGTAGTTCTACCGAAACCTGGAAAATACTATGTACCATGGAAGGAGAAGGCACCCGTAGAAAAATGCCCTAAATGTGGTGCGTCTTCTGAAAACCTTGTAGGTGAGAAGAAAGTCTTTGATACATGGTTCGATTCTTCAATCTCAGCACTATATGTTAGCGGATACTTGAGAAATAACGAGTTCTTCAGTAGAGCTTTCGGAAACATTATGAGACCCCAAGGAATAGACATTATCAGCACATGGCTTTACTACAGTATTCTCAGAGTATACCAGTTAACAGGAAAACCCGCGTTTAAATGGGTTAGAATTACAGGTATGGGCCTTGATGAGAAAGGAGAAGCAATGCATAAGAGCAAGGGGAACGTAATAGACCCAGACCCCTACATTGAGAAATACGGTGCAGATGCTTTCAGGTTCTGGGCTGCTGCAGCATCCAAGCTTGGAAGTGACTATAGGTTTTCCGAGCAAACAATAAAGTCCGGTAGTCTTTTCGCAACAAAGCTATGGAACATAGCTAGGTTTATTTCAGCATTCCCCGAACCGGGCGAAGAGAAGGTTAAGCTTAAACCTATAGACTTGATGATTCTTGAAGAATTAAATAATCTCATAGAGAAATGCGATAAAGCATACAGCCAGCTTGACGTTTATGAGCCAGCTAATAGCATATACCAGTTTGTATGGAATGTTTTTGCATCCCATTATCTTGAAGCAGTAAAGCGGAGGGCATACAATAGAGAGAACAAGTACAGTGAAGCTGAACAGAAAGCTGCATGGTATACTCTACACACAGTTCTCAAAAATTCATTGAAGCTTTTAGCGCCAATAATGCC
>CAZBXI010000057.1:0-4980 GCA_964496035.1 uncultured Desulfurococcales archaeon | reverse complement strand
CTTTAAAGAAAATACTTATACTGCAATATTGATAAAATACTTTGCGACGTAGTTATGGACTGTTTAGAATACGGAATTGAGTTAGCTAAAATAGTTCGTAAAGAACTTCAGAGCAGGGCTTGTGATTGCATACTACTATCTGGCGGTATTGATACTTCTTTTGTTGCTTCATCATACGTTACTGCTAAAAGAAATTTAAGGGCAATTACGGTGGTTTACGATGCTTCATCTCCTGATTTAGAGTACGCAGTTTATGTAGCTGAATTCTTAGGGCTAAAGCATTTAGTTCACTATCCTTCATTAAATGAAATAGTAGCTTGCGAGGAAATAGTCTTAAGGACTATGAGGACTATGGATCCAATAGAAGTAGCTTGCGATATGCCTGCTTGTATAGGTATGCTTCAAGCAAAGAAGCTTGAATGTACACATGTAGCTACAGGTGATGGTGGTGATGAACTATTCTTCGGGTACAGTTTCCTACTTAACAAAACCCGTAAAGAACTTAGTGAATGGCTTAATAAAATGCTTGCTAAAGAACTATTCCCATCAGAGAAAATTGGAAAAACACTAAACATACCGGTAACAGCAGTACTGTTTACACCGAAAGTTAAGGAATTCTCTAAAAAAGTACCTGTTAAATGTAAAATAGGCTTCTTTAAAAACAGAATATGGGGTAAAGTGCTACTACGTCTATACTTAGACTATAGAGGTTTAGAAAAAGTCGCGTGGAGAGAGAAAGTACCTGTAATTACAGGTTCGGGTTTCGAAAAAATACTAAACGTTTGGAAAGAGAAAGTTACATTTAAAGAAGCTTTAAAACTATATAGAAACTACAATATAAGCTTCCCATCATATCCGCATGTATACTTGTTTAAGAAACTACTCGAATACGGCATTAAAACACCTCCAATATGTAAGGAGGAAGATAAACGCTGCCCAATATGTGGAAGATGTATGCGAAACGGATTCTGCAACTTCTGCGGTGCAAGCATCAGCGAAAAGGGTGTTATTATGCACTATTCTGATGAGTTAAAAGATGAACTTTAAAGCGAATAGAAATGAAAATCGCCCTATTTTCAGGCGGTAAAGAGTCTTACTACGCATCAATTATTGGAGGCCCTGTTGATGCTTATGTAATGTTTATTTATGAATTTCCAGAACCTTCACCACACATAGTTAACATGGGTTTAAGCGTAATGACAGGTATACTAACGGGAAAACCTGTGTTTGTAAAGAAGCTTACTAAAGGAAAAGAGTTCGATGAAAGTGTTGAGTTTCTAAGGGGATTAGGTGTTACCTCTATTACTGCGGGCGATGTAGGTACTGAAGAGCATTTAAAATATATGGAACGTCTTGCAAAAGAAGTTGGTGCTGAATTAAAGGAGCCACTATGGGCTATGAATTCCGAAGAAGTATTAATTAAGGAGGTTGAATACGGTATTGAAGCATTAATTATAGGCATAGTGAGAAATTTAAGTAATTATTTAGGATTCGTAATTAACAAGGAAAACTATGAAACAATGCTTTCAGTATTTAAGCAAAATAATTACGATGCTATTGGAGAAAGAGGAGAATATCACATATTAGTCTTGAATTCACCTAACCATATAAAACGTTTAAACTATGAGATAGTAGGTAAATTATTAACTTCAAGAAATGCGATCCTTAAACTTACACTATTGTAATTATTTGGCTTGCTTTCCTAGCTAAGTCTTTAAACTTGTTAAGTAATTCAGTATCGTACGTTATTAGCTTCGAGTTAGTTATTTTAGCTAAGGCCACGTATATAGCATCGTAAACCGTGATGCCGGTTTTGAAAGCTAATTCTACAGCTCTATCTAGGATGTCTAGGTCGCTAACCACATTTAAGCGTAGAAGATTTAATGCTTTCACGGCATTAACAACATCTGTCAGAGTAAGTCCCTTAACAAATCTTAACGCATTAGCGAACTCTATGAAAAGTAAAGATGGTACATAAATAGCCACTTTCCCTTTCAAATATAGATCTCTAATCTTACGCATTTCATTAGACTCCTCCTCTTCAACAAACCATTTAACAACAGCACTTGCATCAAGAACTAAGCTGACCTGCATCTACGATCCCTAAACTCCCTAATAACTTTAGCTAAAGGTTTTTCAGGCTTAGCTTTAGCAGAAATCTCACCCATAATTTTCAAAGCCAACTTAACCTCTTCTTCACGAACCTTCTCCTCAATAGCCTTACGAACAACTTCACTCCAATTAACATAGCTAAACATGTCCATACGCTTCTTAAGCTCTCTCGGAACCCTAACAGTAACCTTAACAGACATGGCATCGCCAGACAATATATGTACAGACATAGTATAAAAACCCAGCGGCAATAACCCAAATCACCAACACCTTAATCCCCAAACCGTTTACCTCTACCCATTCATTTTGTATAGTTTTATATCAGAGAGTATCGTGGGTAGAGGTTTTGCCCTCTGTGCGGGATTCACGAGCTTCACCCCGACTTCATAGGGTTTCCCGCCCAACGGCATGGGGGCGTTCATCTGAAGGTATTTCTTTTCAAGGTTAAATACTGCTACTATGTCTCTACCAGCTCGATACTTACATTTAGGGCAAACCATTTGTCTTGGGGCATTGCCCCGCACGAGTGTAGAGTTACAAATAGGGCAAGTAGAAGATGTTTTCCTAGGATTAACTAGAGCATAAGGTACATCATATTCCATACACTTATCAATGATAGTATTTAGTAATCCTCTAAAGCCAGCTTGGTATATCCTATGCTTTAGTATCTTATTATTGATTTTTGAAATCATATTGTTTGGTGTTTTCTCCGGTAAATTCTCTAGTACAACTATTGCTCTAAGTTCCCTAGCTGTTTTAACTATGAGGTTAGCTACTTGGTAACGAATATTCTTTTTACGCTCTTTCTCTCTAAGGTCTTTAACTAGCTTCTTAAACAACTTAGGTATTCTTTGCTGATACTTCTCTTGAACTCTCTTTCTATGGTTATAATAGCTTACTATAATCTTTTTAAAGTTAGTTTTAACTATGTAGACTTCCCTACCTACTTTGAATGTAACATTATCTTCATTAATATCTACTGGGATAATGGCTTTGGACTCATAGGGCTTGTATTTTTCCTTTCTAAATGTTAAAAGTAATGTAACTTTATCATTGAATACCTTTAGTTTTGCTTCACTAGAGAGGTTCCACATAGGATTATTCATGTACTTCCAAAACAGTTTATGAGGTCTAATACCTAGTGTTATCCATCCCTTATGGGTGGCGATTTTAACTTCCGAATATCCGTTAAGCTTCCAAAGGTGGTCGTCAAGCCATAATGTCACCTTCTCTATTTCTGGTTTCTCTGTGTAGGTTAATCCTTTCCTCTTAAGTTTAAGAAAGCTCTTAACCCTAGTAGTAGCATCTTGGCATACTGTGTAAGCGTAATGACTAGGTAATTGTGGATATGCGTTCCTAAGCTTCCTATACAGTTTAGCCTTTAGCTTAGTGAAAGACTTAATATTGTTTTCTAAGGCATAATTTAGTATATAGTCTAGCATAGACTTATACATAGAGAAAAGTTCCCTAACTACCACCATATTCCTCTTAGAAACTACACATTCTATCTTAATCGTTCTAGCTACCTTCATATTTCACCGCTAGATCGTAGAGTTTATCTACCAATTCATCCCAAGTCCTAGCTTTCAACCTAGCCTTAAGCTCCAGTAACTTCCAATACCTATCCTCCCTGAACGTAATACTCTTAAACCCTTTCAAATGTTATATTCTAAAGATTCTGCCCCCCAACTCTCATTAGCCCAGACTTAAACTTCAAGAATAAACCCTTAACATGTAGATCAATGAAGCCAAAAAGCCGTATTTACGAAATCTAATAGTACATTAGCATTCTCAAGTAATAGGCTCCTATACCTTAAATCACCCATAACTAACATAACTAGTGAAGAAAGTCTTAACACATATTTTCGACAATACCGTGAGATCCTATCCTCTCCACAGGAAAACACTTCATACACCCCATAAGCTTAGCACCATACCATAGGTCATTAGTAGTATTTAAGAACTTCATTACGTAACTCTACAATGCTAATATTGCTTCAACTTCTCTTAGCTGTTTTGTTACCGGGTCTACTTCAAGACCTAAACCTTCAAGTGCATGTAGCCCGAGAACCTCATTATCTCTCTCCTCAGCAAATACTACGATAGTGGTTGCTCTCCTACCAAGACATTCTATAACAGCCTCACCAATTTCACGTTCAATAATCCTATTTTCTATAGTTCTAAACCTCCTCCTACCCATAGGCCTAATACCTAACCTCTCTAACATACCACGCTTAATCCAAGTATACGTAGAACCTGTATCAACAAGCAACTCTAAATCTAAGCATCTAGATAAGTCGTGAGGATTATAGAGCCTTACCTTAGCAACAGTATGTCCCAAACCCTTCAACACCACCGCACTTGCAATTTCAATCCTAAATATTGAACAGTAAAATTTAAACTGATTCTCCAACTATAACCGTCCCTAACAACCTTCATTAGACTTTGCGAAAACGTAGAACAGGCCCCCACAATACGTCAATATATTAACCCAATGGGCCGAATACTATACTCTTCCACGACGAGAAAACTTCTACAGGTATCTGTGAGGCCAGTATTTTCCACACTCTCCTAACTATTTGCGAAACTATTTTAATGTTAATCTTAGCAGGGTTGCGAAACTGTTTCTGGGTTGTAGGTCTTTTAAGGTCTCTGTAGGTTTCTTCTTGCTCTAAGAGCTATTAGGTATGCACTAGCTGTATGTTTATCTAACCCACATTTTCTCATAACGTATTCGTGGTCTTCTGAGCGTGTAGTTCCTTTAGGGTTAACTGTTACTACCTGTAGTTCATCCCTAGTCGTTGGTTCATTAAGAGCTACATTAACCGCCACCACTTGGGCGGCTTACAGGATTACGCCGTCATCGGC
>CAZBXI010000056.1:0-5936 GCA_964496035.1 uncultured Desulfurococcales archaeon | reverse complement strand
TAAACAGTCAAAGGAGCATTAAGGGATAAAGGAGAGAAATTCTCTTAAAAACATGGGAATACAAGGTTGGGAGTTAACTTAAAAGAACTTATACCTCAAGATTGTAGGAAAACCGTAGATCTAGCTGAGCTTAGAGGAAAAACTATAAGCATTGACGGGTACAACGCACTATACCAGTTTCTAACAGCCATTAGACAGCCCGATGGAACACCACTAATGGATAGCAAAGGAAGAATAACAAGCCACTTAAGCGGCTTATTCTACAGAACAATAAACCTACTAGAACATGGAATAAAACCCGTCTATGTTTTTGATGGAAAACCCCCAGAAATAAAAGCAGCTGAAATAGCTAGAAGGAAAAAAGTAAAAGAAGAAGCAATTAAGAAGTATGAAGAAGCACTCGCAAAGGGAGATCTTGAAGCTGCTAAAAGATATGCTCAAATGGCTTCCAAATTAACCGAAGACATGGTTGAAGACGCTAAAAAACTTCTATCCACCATGGGAATACCGTGGGTTCAAGCACCTGCAGAAGGCGAGGCGCAGGCAGCATTTATGGCAGCTAAAGGTGATGTATGGGCTGCTGGAAGCCAAGATTACGATTCACTCCTATTTGGGGCTCCAAGACTTGTAAGAAACCTAACAATAACGGGTAGGAGAAAATTACCTAGAAAGGAAGTATACATTGAAATTAAGCCCGAAATAATACTACTTAGTGATGTTCTATCTAAGCTTAAAATAACTAGAGAGCAACTCATAGACATAGGAATACTTTTAGGAACAGACTATAATCCTGAAGGAGTAAAGGGCATAGGTCCTAAAACAGCTCTGAAACTAATAAGAACCTATGGAAGCCTAGAAAAAGTATTGAAGGTCGTGAAAGCAGAGTTCCCCGTAGACCCATTAGAAATTAAGAAGTATTTCCTTAACCCTCCTAAGACAGAGGCCTATAGTATTGAATGGAAAGAGCCCGACGAGAAAGCTGTAATTGAAATACTGGTTTACGAACACGATTTCTCAGAAACGAGAGTTAAGAACGCACTGCAAAGGTTGAAGAAGGCTTACAGAGAACATATTAAAACCAAGCAACTAGGTTTAGATATATGGTTTAGGTAATTACCAACCATGTTCTCCTATTAGCGGGACAAAAACGCATGGTGTTAAACTTTTTCTTTCGAATTTTTCCTCACTAACCTTTTCTATTACATAAAGGTACTGCATATACCTAGAACCTATAGGTATGACCAGTTTACCACCTATTTTCAATTGTTGAAGTAAAGGCTTGGGTTCGTGAGGCGCTGCAGCAGTAACTATTATCCTATCGTACGGTGCTGCCTCAGGGTAGCCTAAGGTACCGTCTCCCAGTATTACTGTTACCCTATCATTATACCCTGTTTTTTCAAGGTTTTTTCTAGCAAAACCTACAAGTTCAGGTATACGTTCAATAGTATATACATGGCCCTTGACCTTTGCCTCTTTAGGAGCTACGATTTCAGCTATAACGGCAGCATGATATCCTGATCCCGTACCAACTTCTAGTACTTTATGGCCTACTTCTAAGTCTGCGGCTTCACACATTAAAGCGACCATGTGGGGGGCTGAAATAGTTTGTCCTTTAAGAATAGGTAATGGTGAATCTATGTAAGCGTACTTCTTATACTCTGGTAGAACAAATTCTTCTCTAGGAACCTTCAGCATGGCCTTAATTACCTTCTCTGTTTTTAAAACACCTTCGCTAATTAAGCGTTCAACGAGCCTTTTCCTCTCTAATTCAAAATCTAAGAACTCCGAGCCGAACCAGAACATTCTCTAACCATAAAGTTCTATTTCAGTGTCCTCTAATAATGTTTATTGTAAAAAGAGGTTAACGTTATGGTAGAAATAGCTGTAGAGCATGTAATAGCAAAAGGTCATGCAAACATTAAAGCGACCCACCCATCAACATTCGAAGTAACCAAAGAGAACTGGCTTACATCACGAGGCAACTGTATTATAGGTATTTCAGCTAGTAAGTCTCCTAAACAATTTAGCGAAGAGTTTAAGAACGTAGCAAAAAGAGAAGGTGCAATAGTACTCGCAATACTTCTTTCCGATGGAACGTTCGATTACATTATAGGTAAAGGTTCAGAAAAATTGACTTTCAAAGACGCCACGAGAATGATCTTCAGGAAAAGCAGTTATGTCTCGGACAATACTGTAATGATTAAAGCTAACAAGGCGGCACGAGACATTAGCAGAGAATTGATAAGTAAGCTTAGGAAGGGAAATATACTTCACGTACTATTAATTGCCATTAGCATATAGCATAGTATCTACGTGTTAATTTACATAACATAAACGTCTACAACGTAAAGTCTTTTCCTCGGTGAAGCCTCTAAAACTGTCCTCATATTTAAGAACTTAGCAATTCTCCTAACACTATTAATTGTTCTTGAAATCTCATAGATTACTTCATTTATAGATTCAGCAAACCTGTAATAGTGAATAATACCTCCATCCTCCTTTAAGACCTTGCAGGCGTGTTTAAGAAAACTATGGGAATAAGCTGGCAAGTTCATAATTACCCTATCAAAAACTCCTCTAAAGAACTTAGAGTAAATTAGGGAGGAATCCCCTAGAATAGGATACACTTTTCCCCTTAGTTTATTTATTTTAAGGCTTGAAATTAAAGCCATAATAGCGTAAGGGTTTATGTCTGTAGCATAAACTTCTACCTTTTTAGCATACGCTATGTGTAAAGAGAAACCGCCAATACCGCAGAACATATCCAAAACTTTTTCTCCATCATAAACCTCCTTAGCTATTCTTGCGTGTTCAAAGCAGAGAGAAGGATTGATATACGTCTTGCCTACATAAACTACGAACTTTATACCGTGCTCAACGTATATGGTTTTTTCAACCTTATGACCGGCTATAAGCTTTAATGGTGTCACTCTTTCTACGCCATATGTTTCACCTAGGATTTCGTAGACGCCTTTAACATTCTTATGAAAGTTAAGTAGGGCATTACCTATAATGTGAGAATAGCTTCTTAGTTCCTCAGGTATTCTGATTAATATAATTTCGCCAACAATATCATATGATGTCGGTAATTTATCGAGAACGCTTCGAGGCATGTTCTTAATTAAGTCTTTATAGGTTTTGATAAAGGTTTTCGGTTCGAAGCAATCAACACTTTCCTTAAAAACCACCCCTTCCTTGGTTAAATCCTCCTCTACCTCCTTTGGTAAAGACTTCCCTGTTATAGGGACTTTAATGACATCATTACATCTCATTATCTTGAAACCTGTAGCTAATATGCCAGATTTCTTTAATATTCTAATTGCTTTTTCAGCATCATGTTTACTTACGATAATGCAATGTACTTCCTGCTTATCATTCATAACCTATTCTCCCTAAGTAATAAATTTGTGTTGTAAAAAGAAAAAAGTAGATGGACGTGTAAAGTATGACGAAGATCTTACATAAGGTAATTCTCTCGTCTAGGGTAGATAGAGCCGATGCCATTAATGTAGCGGAAAAAACCATTAAATACATGCTAAATAAGGGAGTTAAAGAACTACTTCTTGACGAAACGTTGAAGAATAGAATTACTATAAAGAACGAGAAGATAAGGTATATCAATGTTAAAGATTTTAGCAAACATAAAGCAGACATGTTGGTTATCATAGGCGGTGATGGTTCATTATTAAGGGCGTTACATTACTTCGAGAAAACACCGCCCCCCGTTCTTGGCGTACGTGTTGGAAGATACGGTTTCTTAATGGAAGTAGCACCTGAACACGTATTGGAAGCACTGGATGAAATATTTAAAGGAAAAGCACGCGTTATAGCTAGACCGCGTATAGTAATGTACGTCGAAAACAAACGCCTGCCCCCTGTTTTAAACGACTACGTTATTCTAGCACCTAGACTTAAAATGGTACATGTAAGGGTTTTAAAAAAGTCTACAGGAGAAACTATACTTGACGCTTATGCTGATGGATTAATAATATCTCCGACAGCAGGTTCTACAGCTTACTCTTTAAGTGCTGGTGGACCTATAATAGATGAAGAACTTAAAGTTGTTGTTGTTACGCCTCTAAACCCTATGCAGCTAAGAGCAAGACCAGTAGTTCTCGACATTAGGGAAAAGCTTACCGTAGAAGTTGTTGACAGAGACAGTGAAGTTTATAGTGATGGAATATTTTGCTCTGTGATCGAAGAAGGTTCAAAAGCTAACATAGAATTCTGGGATGAAGTTCTCTTTTACAGGTTAAAGAGAGATTACTATAGTAGGCTTAAAAGGAGAGATTATGTTTAAAAATAAAATACGAGTTTTCGTTATAGACTCTTCCGCAATATTTACAGGGTATGTTTCCCAACTTACACTACCTTTGTACACAACACCGCAAGTAATAAGCGAAATCAAGGATGAAAAAAGCTTAACAGTTTTGGAAACCATAAAGGTAACCGGAAAATTAATTATAAAAACACCTTCCAGAAAAAGTTTGGAAAAAATAATTAAATTATCAAAGGACATAGGAGAGTTTCAAAGTTTATCAAATACCGACTTATCCATTCTAGCTTTAGCTCTAGACCTTCAACTTGAAGGTAAAAAACCAGTGATAGTAACTGATGACTATGCCGTACAGAATGTAGCTAAGAATTTAGGACTAGATTTCCAACCAATAAGAACAAGAGGAATTAGGGAAGCAAGGAAATACATCATAGTTTGTCCTGCATGCGGTTACGTGGCTAGAAAAGACACTGAAAAATATTGTCCAAAATGTGGACATAAGCTAATTAAGAAACGTACTAGAACTTCCTAAGCTTAGCTATGAAGTAACCTGGAGTATCATTTATGTGGGGATGAAATCTTAGAACATGATTTTTAAACTCTACTTCTACACCTGAGCAACCTATTTTCAAATCTATTTTCTCTATCTCGAACCTATATTTCTCTAGAACTTTCTCCAGAAGAAGCTCGTTCTCCTCTAAAGTCACAGTACATGTTGAATACACCAGTATTCCGCCTTTCTTCAGTAGCTCATATGCTGGCTTAAAAAACTGTATTTGATATTGTGCCAAATTGACTATATCAGAATACTTCTTTTCATCATATAGCTTAGGTCTTACACCAATGGCTGAACATGGTGGGTCAAGAACTATTCTATCAACTTTGTTTTTTAAACCAGGATAATCTATGTGTAAATATCTTGAGTCAGCTTTTTCAACAGAAATACCATGCATTTTAAGTCTCTTTAATTCTCTCCTCATCTTCTTTATTTTCGATCTGGAGTGGTCGAAGGCATATATCTTGGCTTTACCCTTAGTTAGCTGGTAAATATGGGTGGTTTTTCCTCCAGGAGCAGCGCACATATCAACAATAACTTCTTGGGGTTTAGGATCAAGAATTGTAGTTGTTATCATTGCTGGTAAACTTTGCTCATAAAGTAAACCTTTCTCATACTCTTCAAGTTCTCTAATCTTGACTGTTCTGTATTTTGAAATAAGAACTTCAACAGCAAGCCCTTTTCTTACTTCCCTTATACTGTCAATGTTAGCTTTTAAGACGCCCCAACCTACGGGCTCCATTATGGGGGAAACTACGGTTACGTAATCTCCTACTTCAGGTTCCCCTATGAAACCTAAGACGCCAGGCGCATATACGTTAGCTCCTAAGAGAACACTTTCAGCAGTCCTCTTATCGACGATAACCAGTGTTTTCTCGAACGGTACATCAAAAGGGCCTTCTATGCTAAAGTATATTGCTTCATCTAATAATTCATCTTTAAACACGTGTATACCTTTTCTTTGTAACGAATCAATAATGGAATGGGCGTTGGTGAGTATCGTATTTACTCTTACATATAATCGCTTACCAGGTCTTCTTAGAGCTGTAAAGAAGTTTTCAAGCTCACAACCATAAACTTTCTTTAATGATTTAAGTAGTTCAG
>CAZBXI010000055.1:4917-6395 GCA_964496035.1 uncultured Desulfurococcales archaeon | reverse complement strand
GTAATTGAGCGTGAAGGGGTGCTGAACCTGTCAGGGAGGTTTATAGCGCTTACTTTGCTTGTTTCGCTAGCTCAATTACTATTAAAGTTTCTCCCTCTTCCCAATATGGTACTGTTCAATAATGTTGTTTTAAATAGTGATGTTGTTGCTGAAACTATTTTAGTTTCTTCCGCACTCGTAGCTTTTGCTTTATGGATATATGCTACTGTACCTTACGGTTTTAGGAGTGTTTTTGGTAGGATATTTATGGGGGTAATGTTGTTTCTTGGTTTCGAATCTGTAGGTGAACTTTTGTTTCTCATTTCCCATTTTACATCTTCCATAGAAGTTGAAGCTTTACTTCACGTTATTGGAGGTTTCTTGTTTGTTGCAGGATATTTACCTCTCTATGCTTCGCTTCTAATGCTTCTTTGTGAGCAACGTGTTCTTACTAGGAAACCTATTGAGTCTGCTAATGTTTTCGCATCCGTTATTTTTGTAGGTACTTTAGGGCTTGTTTGGGCTTACTTTGTCCTTTTCGCTTCTCGGTTTCTTTCCGGAGCATTTAACTTCTATGCTGTTTTAGCGTATACTCTATATGTTGTTTTCGATGTTGTTGCTCTCATGCTTATAATACCCTTGGTTACTGCGGATTTCAGGCATGGTGTATTGCAGGTTTGTATACGTGAATTAATGGTTGCTGTGGCTGTATATGCTGCTGCAGATATTTTCCTGAACTTTTCACTTTTATTTGGTGGGAAAGTATGGTTTATGAAAACGTTGGCAACAGTAATGTACACTATCGCATATATTTTCCTAGCAAAACCATCGATAGCTGTTGCTAGGATTGAGCGTATGACTGTAGTGTAGGTGTTGGGTTGAGCGAGGTTTACGATATTACAGAGGTTATTAGGAAGCTCGATAGGATGCTTGGTAAAAAGTGGGTAGCTATAGTTAAGAAGGCGAATTTAAAGCTGAAAGTTAGAGAAGGAGCATACTTTTCTAACGGTAATGGGTTAGCAAGGCTTAGGCTTACATTGAGAAGTATTTTAGGGAAAGAAGTTGCTGACGACATTCTCTCCTTAGCTAAGCCTTTAGCTGCTATTAAACGTGAAATAGCACCTGCGGAAATTGTTGTGAAATATGATAGAGCATCCATTGAGCATGAAAGTAAAGCGTTAATTGACCCAATATATTTCTCTTCGCTTCTTATTAGAGCATCTGTTGTTGCTGTTGAGAAAATGCGTATTGAAGAATTTAACCTTCAAAATATGCTTAAGGAGTTAGGTTTGAAAAGTACCGAAACATATTTCGTGAAAATAACTCACGAATCCGGTGATGTGTACAAGCTAATTGTTGACAAGGGGGTTGTTAAAGCGATTGTTTTAGAGAGAAGAGAAGGTATAAACGTACTGGGTTCTATAGCTTTAAAATACCTACTTAAAATTAAAGGGGTGGTAGAGATTATGGTTCTAAAGCTTGTTTTTCAAGAATAAATT
>CAZBXI010000055.1:3478-4817 GCA_964496035.1 uncultured Desulfurococcales archaeon | reverse complement strand
GAGCTTATAATGTTTATACGTAACGCTTTTTAGTAATGGTTTGGAGTGTTGTTTGAAAGAGTATGGGTTAAGTTATGGTGGGTTATTATTGTGAAGTATGCTGGTTGGAATGTTCTTAGGAAAATTATTGGTAAATCCGATGTTGTTCTTGAAGTGGTTGATGCTAGAGTACCTGATATTACTAGGTCTAGGAAGGTTGAGAGGCTCGCTGAAAGCCTAGGTAAGAAACTTATTATCGTAATCAATAAGTGTGATCTTATACCTAAACATGTTGCTGAAGCTTGGAAGAGGAAGTTTGAGGAACAAGGGTATTTAACGGTGTTCATTAGTGCTAGGGAAAGGTTAGGAACTAGGATTCTAAGATCTACGGTTAAAAAATCCGTGCCTAAGAAACCGGTAGTAGCTGCTATCGTAGGATACCCTAAAGTCGGTAAGTCAACAATAATAAACATTCTTAAAGGTAGACATGCAGCAGCAACAAGCCCAATACCTGGATCACCAGGGTACACAACACACATTAGAACCTACCGTATAGACAGAAACCTATACATAATAGATACTCCAGGAGTTTTACCGCCACTAGGTGAAGACGTTATAGCGTTTCTTAGAGGTAAAGACCCTGAATCGTTTAAAGACCCTGTTAAACCCGTTGCTAGTTTCTTAGAAATAATACTTAATAGAAAACCTGAAGTAATTAGGGAAATTTACGGTGTAGAAGCTAAAGACCCATATAAAATACTTGAGGAAATAGCTTTGAAGAGAAAATGGATATACAGGAAAACAGGTGAGCCTGTTATCGAGGAAGCAGCAAAACTAGTTATGAGGGACTGGTTTAAGGAGAAAATAATAGTATATTCAACACCTGGAAATCCGTTAATTAAACTAGAGAAAAAATGAACATATAATCGAATAAGATATTGTTGAAGCAAAATATAATATAAAAATAAGAAAAATATAATTTAAATATAGAGATTCTAACTTAGAAACAAAAATATAAAAACATTAGATATACTAGAGCAAAATAAAAATAATATTTTTAGAAAAACATATACATGAAAATTTCATAAGCCTAATGAAAAGCAGCAGCTATTATATTGTTAGAAGTTAAACTTCATGTTTCAGGGTTCTTTTTCTCTCTAATCTACTATACCTAGCCTCTGCACAGGTGGTTTCATTAGGTAGACTACTTAACGTAATATCATTGTTAATACTTGGTGAAGTATATACCTCTATGGTATCTTATGTTAGCTTTTCCCTTTTCTAATAAATAGTTCATAATTTGTTGAGAATATTTTATCTAAAATATGTTTTTAAGTATAAATAATTGTTTAACTTAGTT
>CAZBXI010000055.1:0-3378 GCA_964496035.1 uncultured Desulfurococcales archaeon | reverse complement strand
TTGTTTAACTTAGTTATGGATTGGGTTGAAGTTTTTCTCTTATCCATTTATTATACAGTTCGAAGATACTAGGTGGGATAGGGTTTATAACTTGAATTTCTTTAACTTTCTTTGCAAGCTCATGGTCTATACTGTAGACTATTGGTGCTTTAAATTTCTTTGCTAGGTAAATTAAGTATCCGTCCCAAGACTCTATTTTATAGGATAGTGCATATGTTAAGCTGTCTAAGGCTGAATCTATGCTCACATCCTCGTATAGTGCTGGAGATCTTGTCTCTAAAGTTTTAGTTAGTGCTTTATATGCTGAAGCATCTTCTACTCCAAGGTATTTAGTCATAATGTGGTATGCTCCTAAAATGGCTGTAACCGGAATTAAGCACTTTCTTTTCCATGCTAAAATTTCTTTTAGAAAACTAAAAGCATGTTTTCTAGCGGGGTTCTCAAAATGAGCAATTACTACAATACCTGTATCTACTATTCCCTCAACAACCCCAATTTCCTTAGACAATAGTTTTTCGGAAACCATTTGGAATCACCTAAATATGGTGGCTTTACAAATGCTCTAGGAGTTTCGTATTCTAAAAATTCTTCAAGTTCCCTAATTTTCTCTTCTAAATCTACATTACGCGGCCTCAACACTATTTCATTACCTTTCACAACAATATCTAACCTCATACCTGGCTTTAACCCTACTTTGTCCCTAATCTTTTTCGGAATAAGGACCCTTCCAAACTTATCAATAACGGTTTCTGCCAACAAAAACACCAACTGGAAATATATTTGGCAAATATTTAAACTTATCTCCATACTTTAAAATCCTAGAAGTAAGCATCGAACTAACTTTGTGGAATAAACAATGGTTCTAAAGCTTTCAGAAACTTTTAACAATGTTCTTGAAAAATACCTAGCAAAATGTTTTACCGAAAAATCATCTTTATTCTGGAGTTACATTTGCAATCACAATAGTAGATACGCGATGGTGTAGTGCGGGGGCGGGGATTTGAACCCCGGATGGGCCTACGCCCAGCGGATCTTGAGTCCGCCCCCTTTGTCCTGGCTCGGGCACCCCCGCAGTTTTACGTGAACAAATAACCATTCAGAAGTTTTTATTTCTTAATTAGTGTTCCTACTATTTCTCCTTCATAGACTAGTTTTCTGAAGTATTCTACTTTTCTACCATCAAAGATAGCTACCGGTATTCCCGATCTCTCAATAACCTTTATCGCTATTGGGTCTAGTAATTCATATCTTCCAGCTTTTACCGACTGTTCTTCTAGTATTTTCTTCAACTCAGCAGTAGTAACTGTTGTTAGTTTTTTAGCGTCGGAATGTATTTTAGGGTCTTTATCGTAAACAGCATCTATTCTAGCAGCTAAGGCTAAAACATCAGCATTAATCCCTTCTGCTACTAAAGCTGCAACAGTCGCTGTTGACTGGCCCGGTTGGAATCCTCCGCAAATAACTATTTTCCCTGTAGACCATGCTTTAAGAAACTCAGTATAGTTTTCCGGAGGTATAGGGTAGGCTACGTCTTTGAGTAGTGATGTTAGAAGTAGAGCATTTAATCTTGAAACTCTTATCCCTAAAGTATCACATATGGATTCACTAGCTCCTAAGCTTCTAGCAGCGTTAATATATTTCCTAGCGTAGGTTCCTCCACCGACAACAACTGCTATTTTTACGCCTTTACTGTAAGCTTCTTTAATAGCTGAGCAGTACTCTCTAATTAGCTCCAGGTTGTCCGGGTTAGCTATGTGACCACTAATTTTTAAGACAAGTTTAGAAGGAGGTTTTATCTTAGGATTTCCCAAACTTAACCACCTAGTTTTAAGCTTAAATTTAACTTACATGTTACGGTGTTTGTTTTATTGGCAGTTTGAATCTAAGAATTGCGGCTAAACCTCCGAAAACATTTAGTAACTGGTTTCCTTCAACAGTTGCTGTTGATATTACCTCTACTTTCGCCCCTGTTTTTTCTGCTTCCTCAGCAATGTAGTCTACTAGCGTTTTAGCAGACTCTATTTCCAATACGTTTCCGCATTTAGGGCATTTTAATGGCTCTTCTCTTGCAATTGCTTTTTCGTCAACTATTTTCTCTACCTTAATCTTACATGTTTTACATTTAGCAACTACGTAGGCTTTCTCTATTTCCTCAGAAACAAGAACTAAGCCTACTGCTCCATGTTTTAATGCGTAAAGTACTTCGTTTATTCCGTAAGTTACCATTTCAGGGTTTTTAGCTAGAAGATATAGGAATTTTCTCATAAGCTTTCTTTCTTCAGCATATCTTGATTCACTTATTAGGTCTTGGGCTTTCCACATTAGCTCGAAAACTCCTTCTTCACCTGTGTAGCCTATGTCAACTAGGCCTAGTACTTTACGTTTAAGTCTATAGTCTAGGTATTCTCCTTTAGCGAAATCTTCCTTTGTCGGACCGGGTCCTCCAATTATTACTCCTTTAAGGTTTTCACCTATTTCCAGGAAAACTTTGTTTGCATGTTCTCCTACTCTTTTGTAGAATTCGTGGGCTAATTGTTCTATTATTCTCGCGAATCTTCTTTGGCTTTGGCCTCCTTTCTCATGTTTGCCGGGTATTCCCGATGTTAGTGTTTTAACTATTTCAACGTTTTTTCCTTTAAGTAGGGCTATTGTTGCTTCGTTTCTATCTATAACTATTATTCCGTAGGTTTCTTTTTCCCTAATCATTTCCTTTAAGGGTTCTAGGTAGAATTTGCTATCGCATCTGTAAAGGTAGAAGTTTACTGGTTCGGGAGGTACTATCATGTAGCATTCTATTTTCTCTGTTCCAGGTCCAGCTCTAGGTATTGCTCCGCAGAAAACGACTAGCCCTGTTTCAGGTGCTTTTTTAAAGTATTTTAGTCTCTGCATTATGCTTTCAAGTGCGTCTTGAACGTTTTTCCTTGTTTGCTTAGATTTAATGTTTGCTGCTGTTCCATGTTCCTCTCTTAGAGCAGCTATTACGTCGCTAATGGGTCTTCCAGGAGGTATGTAAAGTGATATGAGTTCTGTTCCTCTACCTGTTTTCTTTTCCAGTTCTTCGAGAAGCTTCTTTAACCTATACCTTTCTACGCTTGTCCTAGGTTTCGAAAGTACTTCAGCCAATACTGTTCCACCTTATCTTCGCTAAGCTAATTTGTCCTTCAGAACGATAAAGTGTTTTCTCCTTTAAAAATTTTCGAGAAAACATGTTTCAAGGGCGCCGCGCATAGGCTTAAATTTCGCCTAGGCTTAGGCTCGACAGTATCCTGGGCTACGGCCTCGGGCGATTGGGAGCGGCGGGCTCACCCCTCGGGAGCAAAGCTCCCTCGGGGCTTACACCCCCGCCCCATCAACCCCGTCTTCTACGGGAGCCCTCGT
>CAZBXI010000054.1:0-6880 GCA_964496035.1 uncultured Desulfurococcales archaeon | reverse complement strand
AATCGTTAACTGAAGATGTTATTGAAACTCTAAAGAAACTGCCCGCTGGTACGTATGCTTTCGTAACAGACGATGTTGATGCTGCTAAGCTAGTGTATGAAGGACATTTAGATCATATTCTTAGGAAGGCTCTAAAGCTAGGGTTAGAGCCCGAAAAAGCATTTTACGCAGCAACCTTAGCGCCAGCTAACAGAATGCGCTTATATGATAGAGGAGCTTTAACACCAGGTAAAATAGCTGATGTCATAGTTGTTAGTGATTTAGAACAGTTAGATGTTATAAAGGTGTTTAAGGAGGGCAAGCTAATATACACTAAGGATAGAGGTTTCCTCATCAATAAAGTAAGCCACGTGTCAGCTATTCCTGGAAAGTTTTTAAGTAGTATTAAACCCTTCAAGATCAGTAGTAAGATCTTAGAAGTTAAAGCGCCAATAAGCTATGGTGAAATCAACGTTAACGTTATAGAGGTTTTACCTCATACTACATTCACTAGGAAAAGAAAGGAGACAGTAAAAGTCTTTAACAGCAAGGTCTTATGGGAAAACACAAGCTTAGCCTTAGCAGCCGTATTTAATAGGTACGGTTATGAAAGATACGCTCTAGGATTTGTTAAAGGAGCTATCTTGAAAAAAGGAGCCATAGCTACAACCTACGCTCATGACAGCCATAACCTCCTGGTCTTAGGCAGAAACGTTAACGATATGGTTAAGGCTGCAGACTATGTAGTAAAAGGTCAAGGAGGATTAGCTGTAGTGTGCGATAATAGGTTATTAGCATACCAGAAATTACCTGTAGGAGGAATTATGAGTTTGGATAACTCAGAAAAGGTAGCCAAGAACATCGCACTTATTAGAGAAACACTTTACAACCTAGGTTACGAGCATTTTGACCCTATAAAGTCCATATCAACTTTAACTTTGACTGTTAGCCCGGAATTAAAAATAACACCCAGAGGGCTTTTTGATGTCGTAGAAAATAGAATTATAAACCTATTCGAAATGGGAAATTAAAAATATTGTTATGTAGTTATAAAAATTTCTCAGAGAAGTTTTATATTATTGATTAGTAAAATTTAGAGACGTTGAGGTGGTCAGTTGCAACCTAAACTTGCCATAATATTGGCAATAATAATTGTCATCATAATAGTTGGCGCAGCAGCTGCAATGCTCTATCCTAAGCCTACACCAACACCGACGCCAACAACTCCAAGAACGTTGGTGATATCTCATTGGGGTTTTGCATGGGATAAAATCAAGGAGATAGTTATTGAGCCTTTTGAAAAGAAATACAATGTTAAAGTAGAGCTTGTTTCCGGGAGAACAGCCGAAAGATATGCTAAGCTAGTTGAGGGAGCAGAACCCCTACCGGACGTTATATTCCTACCAGACTACTACATGTACCGTGCAGCTGAAAAGGGATTATTAGAGGAGCTCGATTTATCCAAAATACCAAACTACGAGAAACTATATAACTTCATTAAAAACGCATTAGCGCAAACCGAAGTAGGTAAGTACGGTGTCCCCCATACTATCCAGGATGTCCTAATCTTCTATAGGAGCGACTTACACGCACCAGTAACTAGTGTTAAAGACATTTGGAGAGAAGACTTTAGAGGATACATAGTTCTGCCAGACATAACAACAACCACAGGACCACTATTCTTAGTTTTAACAAGCATAGCTTATGGAGGTTCCGTAGAAAATGTAGAACCCGGTTTTGACGCCTTAGAGGAGCTGAAGGGAGGAATAGTGACATTCTACCTTAGATCAGCAGACTTAATGAGCCTATTTGAGAGAGAAGAGGCACACATAGCGCCCGGTTTAAGATATCAAATAGGGGCTCTTCAGGGAGTGAACAAGACCCTAGGTGGTGTTATAAAGTATGTTATCCCCGAAGAGGGCTCAATATTCACCTTAAACCTTATGGCAATACCTAAAGGAGCTAAGAACAAGGACTTAGCTTATGAGCTAATAAACTTCTGGCTTAGCACAGAAGTTCAGAAGAAACTTGCTGAAGCAGGAGTTGATGCTCCGGTAAATGCTGAAGCAGAAATACCTCCAGGACACTATTACAACATTGAACCTGTTACAAGGAAACCAATATACATAAAGCCTGAGATACTTGCCGCTCACCTTGAGGAATGGATTGATGAATGGAAGACAAGAATGGGAACAGGTTAGAAGGGGAGAAAGAGGATTAGAGAAATCAATGAAACTCCTTAACTCAAAAACACTTTTTCTCAATAAGGGAATTAGAGAAGTAATCCCCATAGTCCTGATCATACCTTCAATAATATTTTTAACTGTTTTCATAGTTGGTTCATTAATTTCACTACTATTCTATGTAGGCAATATCTCATATACCTTCGTTGAAATAGTTTTTAGAGCAGATTTTCAAACAGCATATTTGCGTACATTAAGAGTTGCGCTTATAGTAGCACTTATAACAACTACTTTAGCCTATCCTGTGGCATTCTATGTTCTTCACATGAGCTACAAAATGAGGCAAATAATGAAAGCCCTAATATGGCTTCCCGTAATGATAAATCCCATTGTTAGAGGATATGGGTGGATGATAATACTGGGTAGACATGGCCTAGTTAACACTATTCTCTTAGCTTTAGGTATAATTAATGAACCCATTAAGCTTCTGTACACTGAGTTAGCCATGATTTTTGGTTTAACGGAACTATTTTTCCCATTCATGTTCATTTCACTATTAAGTGCAATGGAAAACATTTCAGATGAAACAATAATGGCAGCTTACAGTTTAGGCGCAAACACTTTTAGAGTATTTAAAGACATAGTAATGCCCTTATCTATTAAGGGCTATGTTTTCGGAGTAACCATAGTGGTAACAGGGTGTTCTACAGCATTCACAACACCCACATTACTAGGCGGACCGCAGAATGCAACTTTAAGTATGCTCTTAGCAGAGTATGTGTCAATATTATTAGATTGGAGGAAAGCCTGCGCTATTGCCTTAATAATTCTGGCCACAGTCTTGGCTATTTCCGAGCTTGCATCAGTAATAGTTAAGAAGAGGTGATGGTGAATGACAGGCCTAGGTAAGGTATTCATGAGAGCAGCACTAATAGTTGCTCTTCTATGGTTACTTTTCCCCATAATTATGCCGTTAAGTATAGCGTTTTCTGAAAGTGAAGCTATAGCATTTCCGCCTAAGGGTTTTACGTTTAAATGGTTTTATAAGGTGTTTGAATATGAGAGTTTCGTTGAAGGCTTTAAGTTAAGCGTTGTTATAGCATTGCTAGCATCTATGGTAGCAACACTACTTAACGTTCCTGTAAGCTACATTCTCACAAGACATAGAGTACCCTATAGAAGAGCTATTGAGAGAGTTTTCGACTTACCTGTTCTTGTTCCTCAAATTGTTTTAAGTTTCGCATTGCTCATCTTCATAGTTAAAATGATGAAAATAACATCGTTCATAGCTTTGCTTATAGGGCACATAATAATAGTTTACCCATACGCTATGAGAACAGTTTATGCAGGGCTTTCAAACTTCAACCCAGAAATAGAGGATGCAGCTGTTAGTCTTGGAGCAAGTAGGTTAAGAGCATTTTTCCAAATAGTGATTCCTAACATTAAAGAGTCTGTATTAGGAGCCTTCATATCTAGCTTCATGATATCTTTTAATGCTGTAGCTATCTCGCTATTCCTAGGGGTAGGTAATGTTTTCACGCTGCCTGTTGCAATGCTTAACTTCTTAGTTATGAAATGGGACCCAACGATATCCGCATTATCATTTATGCTAGTTATATTCACTCTTACGCTAAGCTTTCTCTCCGAAAGACTAATAGGACTAGCAAGTAGTAGGTGAAGAAGAACCGTGACCTATCTTAAACTTGAAAATATCTGGGCAAAGTACGGGAAACATGAGCCCTTCGTGCTTAAGGGAATAGATCTTGAAGTTAAGAAAGGTGAAATACTAGCTCTTCTAGGGCCTAGTGGATGCGGTAAATCTACAACACTTAAGGTTATTGCAGGGTTCGTAACCCCGGTTAAGGGAAGAGTTCTTATAGATGGTAAGGATGTAACACCAATACCGCCGAATAAAAGAAACATAGGTATTGTTTTCCAAAGCTATGCACTCTTCCCCCACATGACAGTGTTTCAAAACATAGCATACGGCCTAGTATTGAGAAGACTTCCCTCAGCTCAAATTAAGAAGAAAGTAAGAGAAGTAATTGAACTAGTAGGTTTAACGGGTCTTGAAAATAAGTATCCAAGAGAACTTTCCGGCGGTCAGCAGCAAAGAGTAGCACTAGCAAGAGCGTTAGCTATAGAACCTAAAATAATGCTATTAGACGAACCCATGAGCAACATTGACCCAATACTTAGATCAAGGCTTAGAAGCGACCTCAAAAGCATTTTAAAGAGACTAAATATTACAGCAGTCTACGTAACCCACGACAGAGACGATGCTTTCGAAATAGCTGATAGAATAGCTATAATGAACGATGGAGTTATAGAGCAAGTTGACATTCCAGAGGAACTATTCAATAAACCGAAAACAAAATTCGTTGCAGAGTTTGTAGGTGTAGAAAACACGTTTAAGATAGATTACGCGCAAGTTGAAGAGCTAGAGAAATATCTTTCACTAGTAATTAACGATGAAGTTTACATAGTTCTTCCCAAATATCTTCCTAAGAGTAAAATAGCATATTTTGGCATAAGACCTGAGAAACTAATAATAGTTAAAGAAAAACCTAGTAAGCCACCCTACATTAAAGGGAAGATCCTGGTCAAAGCATTTAAGGGAGTGCTTTCAAGGTACGTTATTGAAACACCTTTAGGCAGTATTGTTGTACATTCTCCAAGCAGAATAAGGAATATTAACATAGGAGATACCGTATACTTAACCTACAATATAGAAGACATACTTTTGTTTAGTAAGTGAAATCTTATGGTAATTTACGCGCTTAAAGGCATAATAGTCACTATGGACCGTAAGGGAGTAATATTCGATGGCGTAGTTATTATTGACTCTGATAGCGGACTAATAATTGACATTGGAAAAAGCGACATTATAAAAGAACATAAACCAGAAATTATTATAGGCGATAAAAACTCCATAGTAATGCCAGGACTAATTAACACACATACTCACTCACCAATGTCAATTCTTAGAGGCTTAGTTTCGAACATATCAGGTTTTAGATGGTTGAAGAGAGTCTGGAAAATTGAAGGCATGTTAAAATCAAGCGATGTCTATATGGGCTCATTAATGTCAATAGTTTGCATGATAAAATCTGGGACAACAACTTTCGCAGACCATTATTTCTACGCTGAAGAAATAGCTAAAGCTGTAGAGGAGGTAGGAATTAGAGCAGTAATAGCTAAAACTGTTATAGAGTATTCTGAGTACGCGCCTAAGCATAACCTTAAAGACTCGGTGTCTTTTGCAATAAGATACCATGGTAAAGCTAAGGGAAGAATATCGACAATGATAGGTATTCACTCCCTATATTCGTGTAGTTTGGAAACGGTTAAAGAAGCTATTGAATACTCCAAAGTTCACGATAAACCAATACATATTCACTTAGCAGAATCTAGGGATGAAATAAAATATGTTCAAGGTAAGTATGGGACTACGCCCATAAAGTTAGCTGAGAAAATAGGATTACTTAAAGTAAAACCTCTCATAGCTCACGCAGCCTACGTAGGATCAGAGGAAATACCTTTACTAGCTAAGTATCAGGTGAAGGTAGCGTACGCTCCATTTACTAAGATGAGAGGAGGGCAGGAAATAGCCCCCATAGTTGAAATGTTAAAAGCCGGCGTAGAGGTTTCTTTAGCAACAGACGGGCCCTTAAGTAGTGGAGACTTAGACATGTTCAAGGAAATGAAGTTCATGCTAGCCGCTCAAAATTATAAATACAGTAGCCCCTCCGCATTGGAACCTAAAGAAGTTATCAAAGCAGCTACAATAAACGCAGCAAAGAACTTAGGGTTAGATAGAATAGTTGGTTCAATTAGGGAGGGGAAGGCAGCAGATATTATTGTTTTAAAACCCGATCCATTTAAGGCAATGCCGGTAACAGACATTTACTATACTATAGTATATAGCTTATGTGGTAGCGATGTAGATACAGTATTTATCAATGGGAAACCGGTCATGATGCATAGAAAAATGTTGACGGTGAATGAGGAAAACATACTTAGAAATACACTATTAGCGGCTGAGAGGTTACGTAGTAGACTATAGAGTCTTCTCGACTTAGTATTGGTAATGTTAACCTAATAAGTTTAAAATAAGGTAAGTATGTTACGGTGAATAGGCATGTACAAGTACGGTGTAGTTGTAGCGGTTGCTTTCCTTACGGTCTTAGGTCTATGTTTATCATTACCCTCCATGGTTGTTAAGAGAGGAGTAATGCTTAGACCTGAGGAAATAGTCTTAGAAATAGACATACCGCCTGAAGTTAGTAAAGGCTTCGATAAATATGCTAATGTTGGAGAACTTATTGTAAATAAGGAATACGCATGGATCTTAGTTAAAGCCGAAGGTGAAGTTTTAGGAGATTTAAAAGTAGCTGCGAACCCCATAGTTCATATAGGGGATAAAAGGATATCTATGCCCTGCGCTTTCTACAACACCAAAACATGCGTAAGAGTAATGGTGCTAATGCCTGGTTACGATGTTCCTCTTAAAATTACTAAAGGAAAACATCCTGTAAGTATCGAGGTGAATTGGGTTAAAGAAACTGGTGCTGGGACTTTAAAGATAAAGTTTAAGGTTGTTGAAAGTGAAAAACCTTCGCCCTCAACTTAGAAGTAAAGTTATAAGTATTCTTCAACTAAGCGTACAAGAGCTTTATCGCTAACTGGACCTAGAATCCTGCGCTTAGGTTTACCGT
>CAZBXI010000053.1:0-7038 GCA_964496035.1 uncultured Desulfurococcales archaeon | reverse complement strand
CTCATCAGCTCTAATAACTACTTTGTTCTTAATCCCGTATTTCCTCCTAATTTCCACGGGAATAACTACTTGACCCTTCCTACTGACCTTAACAATAAACCTCATAGTGAATACCTTGAATTCAAACTCTTATGACAATATGTTAGGTTTATTTTATTTAAAGTTTTACATTATTAGCAAATAGTAGAACTTGAAGTAAAACATGTTCCACCTCATATTTTGGAACGGCACATATTCTAGCGAGCAGTTTAAAGCTTTGATAGTATGTATTGTATTTAGTTGTATATGTTCTTATGTATTCTTTTATGTATTCTTCATTGTGTGCAAAGCTTATATTTTCGCTTGATGGCCAACAATGTGTAGATGTGCCGTTGCCCAGGGTTAGCGGTGAAAGCCCCTGCAATGACTGATGAAGCCCGAGCGACTGCAGGAGAACAAGGATGAACCAATGGCTAAAACATATAAAGAGGCGAACCCGTATCATGGAACCTTATTTTTCTCCCTATTGTTCTTCAGAATATGCGGTAATTCTGTATAAGCTAAAGCAATTGCTTCAGCTCCTTTACTGATAAGCTTCTTAGCTATAAGTGGAAGTCTTTTCCGAAATTCCTTTCTGATAATACTTTTAGTTAACTTATCATATATTATCCTGTTTAACTTCCTCTATGCCGTTTCGATTCGGGATAATAGCTTCTATAATGAATTTCCTAGGTCCTTCTACGTAAAATTGTTTAGTCGGTGTAATTTTTGCTCTAAGCAGACCTATCTTCCTAACATTATCCTCCACGAGCTTCTTAGCTGAAGTTAACTTGAAAAGTATCAAGTAAGGTTACAGTAGCTAAAAATAACGGTTGCTTTATGGCCAAGAACTAAACAGCGCTATGCTTTTTTAAATGGGATTTCTCTTATACTATTTTCGCCTACGGTTTGTGTAGGAAAAACATTTGCTTAGCACTAATGATAACTTTGCTCCTAATCCCTCAACAGTTAAAGGTTAGAACATAAAAGCCTAATATATAAGTACATAACTTCTTAGCGTCTACGTTTCCTAGCCATAACTATTGCTTTCCGAGTAATAGGTGTTTTAGACGCTAGGTCTTCATGCTTAATTAGCTTCCAGTATTTCAGGTTATAAATGCATCCTGGATCAGGTGCCAGAAGGTCTCTAAAGTAACTGTAGGCTCTTGCTCTACATCCTCCGCATACGTTCCTATACGGGCACTTATTGCAAAAGCCTTTAAGAAGCTCTCTCTTCCTCAGCATATAGAGAATTTCCGATGTTTCCCATATTTCTCTGAAATTCTTATCTCTAATACTACCCACTTTAACGGGTAGAAAAACACATGGAATAACGTCGCCATTTGGCTGAATACCAGCATATATTCTACCAGCACCGCATCCTCCAACGAACTCGGCTAACGATTTAGCTATAGGATCGTTTCCAACATAGTAATGTGTAGGAGCAACCTCTTCTTCGCCGCTCATTTGCAACACTACTCTACCATACTGTGGAGCTGTCGCCTCTATTTCCACGCCTCTACGCTTCATTTCCCTATAAATTTTCCTTAGAAACTTCTCTCTTTCAATAGGATCTAAATCCATGCTAACAATGTTTCTACCTCTTCCTACAGGTACAAAGTTGAAAAATACAACCCTCTTCGCACCTATGCTTTCAGCTAAGTCAAGTATTTCATCTACTTCATCAATATTGTATTTAGTTAAAGTAACTGCCATAGCATTATTTATCCCCAGTTTTACAGCGTTTTCTAGAGCCTTCACCGCTCTTTCCCAAGACCCTTTTACCCCTCTAAATTCGTCGTGCTTATAAGGATACGCGCTGTCTATTGAAACCTCAACGTATCGGAGACCGACTTCCCTTGCCTTCTTCAAAAAGTCCATATTTGCAAACATCCAACCATTAGTTGCAACAGCAGCATACATTCCCCTTGACGAAATAGCCTTAACGACAATTAAAAAATCAGGATGAATTGTAGGTTCTCCGCCGCTTAACGCTACTGCTGCTACTCCAGCTTTATCCAGTTCTTCTACAAGCTTAAGCTTTTCACTTAAAGTCAGTTCATCAGGTAAAGGTCTTGAAGCTCTTTGATAACAGTGTTTGCACCTCATATTGCACATATTTGTAAAGTTCCATACTATAAGAAATGGTGCTGGAAGTTTTTGAGGAACAGTTACTCCATATTTTGCTATTCCCTCGAAAACTAGTGAAACACCTCTACGTACAGCTGGATCCTTTAATGCATTCTTCGCTTCCTCAATGTCTCCCCTTAGGATTCCTATACCTGCCCTTATTATGTCGTTTATAAGCTCCATTATGAAGCGGGTATGAAGTGAGCAGCGAAGCCTTTCACCTGAAAGTGATGTAAGCGCTAAGTAAACTAAGGATTTTCTATGAGTATTGCCATCGTACTTGCTTATAACCTCTTGGGAGGCTAACTTAAAAAGAATTCTAGCTAATGGATTCCCTAGAAAGATACGTACTGAAGCAAGTAACGAGCTTATACCGCCTCGTTTCTCCATACTAGATCACCTCTTTAAAAACCTCTGCTAACACTTGAGAAACTTCTTTCATTAAAATAGAGGCTATATCTCTTAACCTACCTGCTTTAAGCTCTCTCCAAATAAACTTGAATCTCAAATAGAACCGTCTATAAGCATATTTCAGCATTTTACCGAGATCATTAAGCGTGAAGTGAAAACCTCTCATAACAGGTTTTATTGTAGTATAGTGCTCCCAATTCTCATCAACAATCAGCCCAAATCGCTTAGCAAATCTATAGAGCGGTGTTCCCGGATAAGGTGTTAACGCAGTAAACTGTGCATAGTCCGGGTCAAGCTTTATTGCGAACTCTACTGTTTTCTTCATATCCTCTATAGTTTCCCATGGAAAACCTAAGATGAAGCTTCCGCTAGCCGCCCCCTTTACCTCTTTAACCCATTTAAATGCTTTAACTGCTTGGTCTAAAGTGATTCTCTTACCTATCTTGTTTATTGTTTCTTGAGATGCTGATTCAACACCGAAATATAGCATAACACATCCATTGCCATAAAGCTTTCTAATAAGCTCCCTATCTACATGGTCAACCCTAGAACCACATGCAAAAGTTATATCAAGACCTCTTTCCCTAATTTCTCTAATGAAATTCTCAATAAATACTCTGTTTATTGTTAATTCATCGTCTGCAAAAACTACAGATTTTACACCATATTTTTCAACTAGATGCTCTATTTCGTTAACAACGTTTTCAGCCGACCTAAACCTTACAGCTCTACCCCAAAAGTATGATGTACTACAGTACACGCAGCCATAAGGACATCCTCTGCTCGCCATTACATGAGCTATCCTTATTGGTTTGTTAAATACAGTGTATTTGTCCATTGGTAGTAAATGCCTTGCAGGCCATGGAAGCTCGTCAAGGTTTGCTATTAGAGGCCTATTTTCTGTTACTATGTACTCCCCGTTTGAATCTTTAAAGGCAATACCCTTAATTTTCCTTAGCGCGTTGTGGTTTAAGCCGTGTTTCTCTATTGTATTAACTAGCTCTAATGTTGTGTATTCTCCTTCGAATCTAACTACGATGTCGGCTCCTTCGTTTAAGGCTTCCTTAAACATAAATGTTGGATGAGGTCCTCCGACGATTATGGGTAATTCATGGAATTCCTCCTTAATCTTCTTTATTACCCTATACCCGCTAGGTGCAGTTGGTGTTATTAGAGACAATCCTATTAAGTCAGGTTTCCATGACCTAATTTCATGTAGAAACTCTTCTGTTGACATTTTAAGAGTAGGACTATCTATAATCTTAACCTTATGTCCTGCTCTTTCAAGCACAGAGGCTATGTAGGCTAAACCCAGCGGTGGCGCATTCATGCCTGTTATTTTATAGATTTCTAAACTATGTATATTCGGGGGAAGAGCTAGTAGTACCTTCATTCCTCATCAATAGTATAGGACTGGGCATTAGGGCTTAGTTTTGACGGTTAAGAAATCTACGTAAGACATTTATGTAGAAGGTAATAATTTCAGCTTACTGGAAAACAATACTCTAATTATAGGGGAAACCATTACCAAGTCCCTTATACACACAGGAGTTTTAGGCAATACTATAGACACTAGGTCTTTGTAAGCATTAACTAAGTTAAATAAGCACCTAGCACCCTTTAGCATTAACGATAGATCTCCTCTCAACGAACCATAGATTAAACTCATTACTTCCTTATAGCATCCAGGTCTAAGCTCCAATAGCTTCTTCAATAGGAATACTCCATTAATCTTCATAAAGTTACCTTCTAAGGAGCCTTCAATGTAAATATAAAGCTTATTTCCTTTAGGATACTCTGTACAGTGAACTTGTTGACAGTCTATGAAGTCTACGTAAACATTCTGATAAGCGAGAAGAGGCTCTCTTCTAACTTCCAACACTATATAAAAGCACGTTTCCTCATATCTGTAAATGTTTATTGAAAAACCTGTAAATGATTTAGCTATTCTCCAAAACTTCTTAACCTTATAATCGGAGAACCCAAGAGATTTTAAGAGAGGTGAAGTAGCAACTGGTACGTCACGACAGCCCAAACCAAGTTCTAAACAGCCCTTAACTTGTCTATCCAAACACTTAATTATAGTGTAAGTGAATTCCTTAAGAGTTCTATCGTGAAACCTTATATTGACCACCTATCCTTAATTTACAGACACATTATTATCCTTCATGTAATAGCTTATGTAACCATAGGATTAAATATGTACCGTTCTTGTAGGCTTAAACGTTGTGCAAAGCATTGTTCTAATTAATAAATATTGTTTAGTAAAATTTGATAAATGTCTTTTCAAAACAGTAAACTTGCAGCTTTTGTTTAAAAATTCTTATACCCAGTATTAGCTTACACTTTCATACATTCCTTGCACTATAATAAGCTTAGTATTATGTAATTTTAACCTCGAAAATAATTTACATACTACTAGCATGTAACTTAAGCACGGGTAGCGAAGCGAGAATTACATAACTATGAAGAAAGTCATGGAGTATATTAGGCTTTTTTTAAGGAACTATGCAGGAAAGTACTTGGTGGTTAGAAATACTACCTCGCTTACATGCTCATGTTAAGTAATAATTTTATGTAATATCTGGGGTAATTGTAAAAAGTTTGCGGAAACGTGTATAATATCCTCGGCTTCTAATGGTGGAGACAATATAGGCTATTAAGTTGCTGTAATTTCTCCTACATGGATTATTTGGATTTGCTTATTTAACTTTCTACATATCGTTGACAGCTTATCGAAGTGCTTATCCTTATCTAGTGCTAGTACTGGAATGTTCATGTAAACTGCTACAGCTGCTGATGAAATATCTCCCCATGGTATGGAGTAGTTGAGTTCATAAGCTTTTGCCCGCAACTTACCCATCCATGTAGCGTATTGTGAGTTTTTAATAACCTTTAATCTTTCATAGATTAGAGCAGCATACCTTAGTGATGTTTTCATATCGTACCCTAGCCTCAGCATTGCATATACAAGCTCGCTAATATTAAATAGGCCTATGTGAAGTAATACTTCACCTTCCTCATGCATACGTAGAAGCTTTCTAATCTTACTCCATCCCGGTTCACGCGTAATCGGCAATAGTAAAGGCCCAGTATCGATAGCTATGTTACTTGGTAAGCTCTTCAGCTCTTTCAACCTCAACATTCTCCTCCCTATCTCTCTCTTCAAGAAAAACTCTGATGCTTCCAACAGGCTTAATACTGTCAATAAACTCTATGAGAGATACAGGCTTCTTCAATACAATACCATTATCCGTAAGGATAAGGTCCAACTCATCTCCCTCCTTAATACCAAGCTTTTCCCTGACTTCTTTAGGTATGGTTATTGTAAACCTCTTACCAACTCTAACCTTCAAGACCATTTCCTCTACGATACTCATAAACCATGTACCCAAACTTAAAATGCTCAGAACAACTTAAATTCTTTACTGAATATTCAGTCAGACCATACAGTGTTCTAGAAACAACTGCTAAATTTTCATAAAAATACTGAGTTATCTACGCTTGGAAAAATAGAAGGAAGAACATGAAGATATGATTTTCTTTGGTATAAAGCATCACAGTTAATGTTCAACATTAACTATAAGGCCTTAATTAGCACAATTATTACCTTTCACTGTAGGTACCTTGTCTAACTCCCTATCCTCACTAAACTAACTATTAGATTTAATGTCATTATTTTCTATTGCCCCTAAACATAAAGCACATGTTTAACTATTAAGTATGAGTTCTTAAGCTCTATAAGTTCCATATTATGAAGCTATGTTTTCGCTTAATACTTTACGGAATACGAACATGAAGAATAATAGTAAAGAGGTAAAGGCTATGGCATTAGATAGCATTAATCCTACAATTTTTCCAATACTGAAAACAGAGTAATCTATAAATCCATGAAGTACTGTTGGCAATAATATATCCCCTGTTTTCTCTCTTAAGATACCAAATATTATTCCCATAAAGCATGCAAAACCCGTAATACCTACGTGTAATGGAGTTATACGAAAACAGCCTGTGAACGGGTTAACACCTGTAAGTAGATGCGGTAAACCGAAAAGAAAAACTCCCGTTATTAATATGTCTTGAGACCATTTAATACTTAATTCTCAGGATACTCTCATACTTACGTGTAAATACTTCGTTTGACCTTGATTGTACGTAGCCTCTAAAGAATAATTCTTCAGCAAAACCAACAAAAAACCATAAGGCGTCAATAATTAACTCTCTTAAACCTACAGGGGTAATTGATCTCGTAATGAAAGCCACCGTAATGAATAGTAAAGAAACTGTAATGAATAAGAGACTTACGTAAAGCGACCATTTTAAGCTAAATTTTAAATTCTTAGAAACTATACCATAACCTTTAATATTCTTATGAATTAAAATTCCTACAAAACCTAGTCCAATCATTAATGTCTTAGAGAACCAACCATAATGGGTGTTAAAATAAGCTTGAAAATACCAAGCAGAAATTAAGAATAC
>CAZBXI010000052.1:0-7685 GCA_964496035.1 uncultured Desulfurococcales archaeon | reverse complement strand
GTTTTAGATTGGTTAGCGAAAACTCTTTTAAAGTTAAATATTTCTATATCGCTAATGAATTCGGGTGATTGGTGTCTTGGAAGTTTCTTATGGGTTTAAGAAGCTTAGGAATGTAGCAGAGGCAAATAAGTTTAGAGAGTTTAAGTCCATAGATATTGTTAGTAGACTTGGAGTTATTACTCCTAAGAGGATTCACATAAAGAACTATCCTATTGACACTCCTATCTCTATATTTAACGCTACTTTAGCTGTGAAAGGAGATAATGTTGTTGTTTACGCTAGAATAATCTTAGGATACTACATGTACGTAAGCGCTATTGTTAAGATAGAAGTACCCTTAGACGATTTAATGACAGGTGTTGTGAGTACAGGACACTATCCAGGGGAGCTAATACTGTATCCAACTATGAAGTATGATATTTGGGGAACAGAGGACCCTAGAGCTTCAAGTATTGATGGTAGGCTTTTTATGGTATATTCCGGCAGAACAATAAACTACTTCAACCCTGTTTTCCGTAGGGAAAGAACTTTACCAGTAATAGCCGTTGATATGGGCCATGATAGGTGGATTAAAACCCATGTGGTTGTGCATCCACAACATAGGAGAGTTCATGTTATAAGCGATAAAGATGCTTTCATAACTAAAATAAACGGTGAAGCATTTCTATTCCATAGACCTCACATGGACGATGAAATGTTCTACCTCGTTATAAGTAAGCTTGATAGAGAGGTATTAGCACCTACGGGTGAGGAACTGATAAGAGAAACTACATGCGAAGATACTACAATAATTCTAGATCCAGCAGATTTCGAAACTAGACTTGGTTGGGCAGGGCCTCTAATAGAAGTAAAGAATAATGAGTATTTAGTACTAATACATGGTATTGACAAGTATATTGAAGGTTACAGGGTTTTCGCTATACTCCTAGGATACGATAAGGAGGAAGGATTTATGCTTAAAGCCGTTACACCATGCTACATTATGGAGCCAAGACAAACATACGAAATATTTGGAGATAGACCATACGTTGTTTTCCCATGTGGTGCTTGGAGAATAGATAAGGATCAGCTTCTAGTTTCCTATGGTGCAGCAGACTATCTTGTCGGGTTCGGAACGTTAAGTATTAATGAGGTTCTGGGTGTTCTAGATAAGGGGAGGTTAGACTAATTTCATGAATAAAATAGGGTATCTATCGACATACCCGCCGACGGAATGCGGTATTGGTGAATACCTTTACTCTCTGCTTAGGGATATGAGAGACCATAATATATTTACCGAGGAGATTATAGTGTTTTCTAATAAATTAAACAGCCTAAAAAAGCCTAGAAGAGACCTTAACGCATACATTATTCCGTCATTCGAATGGGGTATTCCTGAATACGGGGAACTTCTTAGAAACGTTAAAAAACATGGGCCATTTGATATTTTCCATGTTCAACATGAGTGGAATATTTTTCCTAAAACACAGGAGTTTTTAGACTTTTTAAATGAACTTAGAAACTATGCGAAAAGGGTAATTATTACACTGCATACAGTTTATCATGTTCTTTATGAAGGATTTAAGGAGATAGATAAATATCATAGGGAAATATGCGATTTAGTTGATACAATTATTGTTCATAGTGTTCTTCAAGAATTTGAGCTTCGGTCCCAGGGAGTTAATCCCTTGAAAGTACACAGGATACCTCATGGAACGACAATTAACCCCTATATTTCCGAATCAAAAGATGTTTTAGCGAAAAAACTCGGAGTGAACGTAGGTGGTAAATTCATTATTGTTTCTCCGGGTTTTCTTAGAGAAGATAAAGGTTTAGATGTTTTAGTGAAGGCTGTAAACTACGTGGTTAATGATAAGGGTAGACGTAATGTTCTCTTAATCCTATCGGGTACCATTCAAGGAGGATTACCTAGCTTAAGGTATGTTAGGAAAGTTCATGAATACATAGTGTCCAATGGTTTAACAGACAATGTTTTGTTTATGGAGAAGTATATTTCAAGAGATGACATGTTAAGGCTTTTTGCTCTAGCCGATGTAGTCGCTATGGCTTACAAGTTGAAAGAGGGAAAATACTCCATAAGCGGTATCTTACATCAAGCACTAGGAAGTTTTAAACCAATAATTGGAACCAAAGTATCTAAACTCATAGAGTACTATCAGCTCTTACCGGAGCTTGTGGTTAAGCCTGGTGACTATAAGGAATTCGGTAATAAAATAATCTATGTTATGGATAATTACGATAAGGTTTTAGAAATGATGAGCATTGTAAGAGAATATGTTAAAAGAACATCATGGATTAATGTAGCTAGGGAGCATGTAAGGCTTTACGAGGAGCTTTTAAGAACTTAAGCTATCACCTTAACTTTCTTTCTAAATAGGTAGGCTAGAATCAGATAGAACTGTATGAATTCAAGCCTTCCTAAGTACATTGCTGCTATTATTACGAATTTTCCTGCGAGATTTAATGTGTGAGAAACAATACCTACGGAAAGTCCTACACATCCTAGTGCCGATGTGATTTCGAATAGCGCATTTATGAAAGAGGTCTTGGCTACAGCTGAGAACAGAATAGCTAGAGAAAGATCTGTGAACACGTATAGTGCTATGAAACCTAAAACGCTCATTAACACTTCATCGCTTATAGACTCTGTACCAACACTTCTCTTAACACTTAAGGGGATCCTAGTAGCCATTCTTGCAGCACTCCAACCTAGGTTCTTAATAGCTACAACGAACCTGAATACTTTAATACCTCCAGCTGTCGAGAACGTTGCTCCTCCAATAAGCATTCCTAGAAATAGTAGTGCTTTACTAACATCAGATATTGAGCCTAAGTCTATTAGTGAGAAACCTGTTGTTGTAGAACCTGAAACCATATGAAATATCCCGTTAACTATTGAAGAGCTTAAACTCATACCGTCAACCAGATGCAGTGATAGAATTAGAGACCCTGAAAACAGTGCTAATAAGAGTATGTATGCTTTGAACTCTCCCGATTTAAATAATGTTCCTAGCCTAAAGGTTACAAGGTATCTTAAATCACCAAAATTCTGTGCTCCAAGAATCATGAATATAAGTATTGGTAAAATAACTGGTGGTGTTCTGGCAACAATAGAAGCAACACTATCATTATATATGCTCATACCTCCTGTGGCTATTGTCGTCATTATCAAGTTTATTGCTTCGAAAGGAGTCATTCCACCAAGTACATATAACAGGAAACCTACGCCTGTTAGAAGGAAGTATATTCCTGCAACCATTTTAGCCGTTGTTATAACCGTTGGCGTTAATTTACCTCTCTCCACGAGGTAAACTCTAGTCATAATGTTGTACTGTGGAAGTATAATTACCGCTAAAACTACAACACCTAGCTCCCCTATCCACTGCATCATGCTTCTCCAGAGGAGAATTGAAGGTCTAAGAACTGTTACGTCAGGTATAACTGTAAACCCTGTTCCCGTGAAACCGCTAACGCTTTCGAAAAAAGCATCATAGATGTTCATACCTAAATCTAAATACATTACGAAAGCGGAAAGTAGAGGCATTAATAGCCAGACTATTGAAGCAACAACTAATGCTTCGAAAGGACTAATTTCCCCACCGTAACCTGCTCTAACAATAACGTAACCTGTGAAGAGAAGGATAAGGGACATTAATGTAAACGGGTATGATGGAACATATCCTGTGATGATGTCGACTATAGGTACTACAATCATCATGGCTCCTTCGATGATCAGTATAGCAAAAACCGTGGGGATTACTCTTCTTAACCCCATAGTTCCTCACATAGTATTGTTAGTGTTATTAATGTTTTCCAAAATATAAGTTCTATTCTTCAAACAGTATCTAGAGTACTACTTACCTGCCATAAATGCCTACAAGCTTAGCGTAGCCAATAATGTGTCCTCTCATAGCGCTGATAACGTTGTTTAAACCTGCTCCTCCATCTAAATCTATCTCTTCATCTAGGGCAAAGAGGAGAAACACATACCTATGTGTACTTCCCTTAGGAGGGCAGGGACCGCCGTATCCAACATAGCCGAAGTCGTTAATTCCTTGGTAACCTTCTTCAACTACATTTTTCTTAGGTATGTTCTCTCTTAACTCTGTTATTTCAGAGGGTATGTTGTACATTACCCAATGTATGAAAATACCTCTTGGAGCATCAGGGTCAAATACTATAAGCACATAGGATTTTGTCCCTTCCGGGACGTTAAACCATTTAAGTGGCGGCGATACATCTGCGCCATCGCAAGTATACTTCTCCGGGATTTCTGTGAAGTTCTCAAAAGCAGGACTCTTCAAAGTAAACTCTATTTCAGCTTCTTTGATTAATTGGCTAAATATATTACCTTTAACTTGCTGTCTTAGAGTATATGAGTAGTAAGCGATTGCGATAACTAAAACCAATGCCATAACAACTATGAGAACTATTATCGACACCTTATACATGAGGGACACGCTCCAAATAAATAATGAAAACAATCCTAATTCTACTTATCGAAAATGAGCTTATTTTCTCAACGATATTTCAATAAACTTAGAAATTACATAGAAGAATGATAACGCAGCTATGATTATTAGACTTTCAAATATAAAACCTGTAATACATCCAAGAAATAGGATGAACAATCTAACATCTCTAGATGCGATGCTCGGAATTTTACCTATGAATAAGGGATGTTTACCTAGGTCTAAGAGTGCTCTAGCATGTAGGTAGCTTACCATTAAGTCTCCCGTAACAACGAGGACATAGACTATTATATGTAAGATAGAATTTAACTCATAGAATAGTGTTAGATAGATTACAGCGCCGAGTAATGCTACAATATTTACTAATCTATCCAATATTGAATCTAAAAATGCACCGAATTTGCTAGTTGAACCATAGTATCTGGCGAGCTCTCCATCAACCCCGTCCAGGATAGATGATGTTTGAATTATTATTCCAGCTAATATGTGGTTACCTATGATAAATAAAGGTAAGGAAAGGAACCCTATAACTGAGGAAATAACGGACATCATGTTCGGAGATATAGGAATATTATGATGTATAATGAAAGCAGTTATTCTCGTAGATATCTTTCTATTAATATACCTTGAAACAATACCGTCTGTACTTTTGCCTTTAAGCTCTTTTTGCAAGCTCTAAAACCTCCCGTAAAACGTGGTTCAAGATTGTTCTCCTTTTCCCTCTTAAAAGCTCCTCTAGATCCTCAGGAGTATCTATGTCTGTCCATAAGCCTTGTTTAATCTCAGCTATTATAACCTTGCATTTTTTCCTTGCGGCTTCAGCTATAATGTCAGAGAAACTCACATGTGTTTTCTTCTTAAGATCTATTACTTTGTTTAGCACGTTTCTCCTCATCATAAATACTCCTAAATCAATGTAATTGTATTCTTCTATGTTTTTCCCTATTTTCAAGATATTTCCTTTCCCATCAGCATAAATTTTCGTTGCTTCTTCAACTGCAATGAACTTCGGTGAAGAGTCTGCTCCTACAACAACATCGGCGTTGCTTCTTACCATAGTTTTCATTATCTTCAAGGGTATGTTTTTAGAATATATGTGGTCACACATGGATATGAAAAACTTTTCGCCTACAATAGTTTCTCCTGCTAGTAGAAACGTGTATCCATTACCTTTTTCTGGGTAAGGGTTTTCAATGAGTACTATTTCGAGACCATACTGTTCTTCAAGATTACGTGCTAGGTTTCGGGCTACGTTATAGAATTTCTTAGCTACAACTACTACGAATTTCTTAACATCAATACTTGCCAATGTTAAGATAGGGTAATATATTAATGGAAGCCCCTCTAGTTTAAGGGCAAACTTAGGTTCCTTAACTACTTTTCTAAGCCTCTTCCCTAAGCCTGCAGCTAAAATTATAGCCTCCATGGTGTTATCCTGGGTCTTAGAAGTGTTGCTATTTTCATCTAAGTAATAGTTTTAGCAAAAGTAAATAAATACTTTAAATGTGCATGATTTACATTAAGAATTAGCTGCTTGGTTGCAGGGTTATGATTGAAAACATTAACCGTAAGATACAGTTTAAATTGAAAGTTACACTGATTTTATGGTTTGTTTTTGTACTGTTAACCTTGTTAGTAATATTGGGTTTAACCAGGCCTTTAGATACGTACATTATCCTCTCACTATCCGAGCTTGACGCTAAATTTGGTCTTGCTCTTAGAGTAATTTCTTTTATAGCCAGTGCTCCTATAATGTTCTTGGTAGCTTTCATAATTCTTGTCTACAAGTTCACTATGGGGGCAAAAATTGAGCGGGAATTAGCTCTCCTTCTTTCTCTTTTCTTTGTTTCCGCATTAACAGTTATAATGAAATATGCTGTGGCCATTCCAAGACCAAGTGATGTAGGCTATTTACTCTTTCCTCTTAAGTACTCTTATCCTTCAGGTCATACTTCTAGGTTCACTGTTTTCTGCTACTATTTAGGAAGGAGGAGGTGGGAGCAAGTGCTATTAATAATTTTACTTTTCTTAGTTTCTATGTCAAGAATTCTGCTTTTACAGCACTATCTAAGCGATGTAATAGGAGGTGTATTGTTAGGTTTAGCTACTTCAGTAAGTGTTGAAGTATCAAGCATATATTGGTTAAAATATTTGACACGATTATTATGAGTATCGTAATTAAGCAAATAAGCATAGTATAGTCCTTGCGAATGAAGCTTTTAAACATTAAGTATGTTATGCCAATAGGTGGGATGAAGATGAAGAATAGGAGGCAAAGTTTTATTATAATTGTCCCTAGCTCGGCATTTAACACTATGACTACTAATGTTAGTAATGTAACTGAAAGTGCTCCATACATTAATGCTTTAATAAGCTTACTGTATAGTTTCCCTAAGACCATATTTCAACACCTAAGCAGCTTAAAATCATCATTGTAGAAAATATTATCAGCAATGCGCTCAGCATTATTCTCAATATTTTAGGTTTAGTTTTAACAGCTACAGTAGAGCCTACGCTTGCTCCAATGAAAGATCCGAATATAGCTGCTACTGCAAAATAAGGGTTAACATATCCTCTAACGTAGTATGTTAGTGCAGCAGTAGACGCTGTAAGACTTATCATAAATTCGCTCGTAGCTATAGCTACCTTAATAGGTAATCCGAGAAGTAAAACCATTATTGGTACTTTCAACACTCCTCCTCCAATACCTAACATTCCCGATAGCGAACCCGCCGCAAATGATCCTAGAGAACTTAAAGTTAAACTTCTTTTCACACTATTTTTAAGTAGGGTTTTGTTCTTGTTCTTTCTTAATAGTCTGTAGGCTGAGTATGCAAGTATCATGCTAAATGCTATTTTCAATAATCTTTCATCAACCATTATGGCAATATTAGACCCTACAATAGCTCCTACTACGGCGAATATTTCAAGTAATGAACCGTACTTGAAATTAACAAGTTCTCTTCTTGAATAAACTATTGTTGCTGAAAGGGAAGTCGATACAACTGAGAACAAACTTACGGCTATAGCATGTTTCACATCTAAACCTACAAGGAAAACGAGGAAAGGTACCATTAAGCTTCCTCCGCCAATACCTAGCGCAGCTGAAACCATGCCTATACATGTTGCTATGATAAATAGCAGAAACGCTGTTATCATCATATGACACTTCTTAGCAAGCTACAAGTTTTAATTATATTTAATTTTAACGAT
>CAZBXI010000051.1:0-8142 GCA_964496035.1 uncultured Desulfurococcales archaeon | reverse complement strand
TAGCGCTTAAACATGGCATTACTTCACGGCATGCGGTCTAATATATAGCTTACCCCCATTAGAGGATATAGTAAACAGTTTTCTTCCGGGAACAGTATAGAGGTTAACGTATAATCTTATCATCCTACTTAGACCTTTAAGCTAGGGTTAGACAGTGTTACATCCTAAACTCCTAGTAACAACAGGGAAGGGTAAGGAAAACCAGGCAATAGTTGAAATACTTGACATACTCTTTGAATACGATCAAGAAGCTTACGGTGTAAAAACAAGTTTTGATGGAGTGGTCTTAATATATACTAAGTTAGATCCTTTCAAAGCACTAAGTATCATTCGCAGAAATCCCACATCAGTTGTGTTCAAAGTAGTACCCTTAGAAAGATGTGTTAAAACGTCTCTTGATAATATTGTAAATACTGGGTTAGAATTAGCTAAGAAACGTATTAAGAAAAACAGCACATTTATTGTAGATTGCATCCGTAGAGGAAGATATGTAGAGTCAAGTGTAATTGTTGAAAGAACATTAGGTGCAAGAATAATTAAGGAGTTGGGTGCTAAAGTATCATTCAAGAACCCTGAATACATTGTTAGAGTTGAAGTTATCGGTGAAATAGCTTGTATTTCCGTTGTGAAAAGAGAGGATGTTGTAAGAAGAAAGGGTAGAGGATCTGGGAGTTATAATATTTTATGATATTTGCTTTTTTCTCCCTTCCCCCAGCATGGGGTTTGGGGTGTCACCACCTTTTGAGAGCTTTCATGAAGGACCCCGAATTCCCCATATCTGAAGGTGTTTCACGGCTATGTTTCATACCACTACAAACCGTTTAACTGCTTCAAAACCACATTTAGGGCATTTGAATGTCTGTCCTATTCAAGTCTTCACCTTAAACCCGTATTTAAGGCAGGTGTGGGAAGTATAATATGGCTTAACATAGTATACTTGGTATCCATTCTATAAAGCTTTGTTCTCTACCATTTTCTGTACTTTCCTGTAATCATGCTTAGCATTTACCTTATTGACACACTTAAACCATATTCTGTACTATTTTAAGTGTGTTATTGCACATGCAAAATAACGTTATTATATTCAAAACTAAGTATTAACGGTAGATTATTGAGAGTATAGCGTGTTTTCGCAATATATTACAGTTCTAATTCGGGTATTGCTTTAAGAATTGATGTGTAACGTACTTCTGTTACATTATATCCCTCTTGTCGTAGTTGAATTATTATATCTAATGGTACGTAAACTAGAGCTAGTTTCTCTTTAAAATTAGCTAATTTTGCAAGTTCACTCACATTCGATTCGATAACGAATGAGCCAATGTAGAGTTTTGTCGTATAGTTGCTTTTGTTCATAACGTTAAGCATGTGATGTGCTGCTTTCACCATATTGGTAACTTCGGATAGAAAGTCACAGCCTTTTCTAATTCTTCTACCACCACCCATGACATAGTTTCCTTCGGTATCGTAAACCGTATAATAAATGTCTTTGACCTTGCTGGTGAGGTTAAGTTCCTCAATTAACCTGAGGAATTCATCGACTGTAAGAGCGCTTCTAGGGACAACGTAAGCGTTTACCGTTATACCTGACAATCGAGGGTCATGACCATATTTAGACCATAAAGTATTTACGTATTTCTTAAGCTTATTAAATGCTTCAATGCGCTCTGGCTGTAATCTTTCCTCCTTAGTGATTCCTACATTAGGGTAGCATAGTTCACAATAACCCTCAACTTTTACTATTGCTAGGGATAAACTACTATTCCTAGCTCTTTCAACACTTAGCATAACATACTCGTTAACGTAAAATTCTTCAGTAATATTAAATCCCCGTTTCGTCCATGTCCTTCTACATTTAACAACCCATTCAGGAAGGTCGCTACCCGTTAACTTTACGCTATCTTCTTTCACACCGACTAAGACTATGTTTTGGTTAATGGCAAAATAAGCTAAAAATAAACTCAGTACAAATATTAGGGATAAGATTTTGAACAATAGGGCATTCCCCTTAAATGAGAACATTTCTTTTAACCCCCTTAAGGCGTTTCTGTTTCCACACATATGAGAAGACACCAGTCTACATTCTCTCCTCCAACATATTCTAACTCTGGTTCAAATCTCATTCCAAAGGGTGTATCATGTAAGTTTACGGAGAAGTACACTACTATGTAGTATTGAGTGCCAGCTACTATTTCGTAAGGTCTTTTTGTCCCTATTTCTGCTTCTTCATTACACCATGGACAGGATAAACCCCACTCTTCAATATCAACTTTGTGAGGATCAGGTAAGTCGCTACCATAGTCGCTGTAATCGTACACGTTTTTATCATCTCCATTACTACAACTTATTGTTCTGAGAAAATCTACTACATACCAGTGATTTTCATCAAATACTGATGGAACAGGATCCCACGTCTCCATAAGGTACCAGCAGTCTGTATTTTCTTCTGTAGGGTAACAGCGATAATACCAATAATCTGTAGGTTTAAATTCCTCAGTATCACATGGACCAGAACAATAAACAGCTGGTATACTGCAAGTGAAATGCCAACACATATAATGGGAGTATTATTAAATGAATACATCTTTACTAGATCCTCTTACATTACTACAGACTAACTTCACGTTAATAGTGGAGAACTCGGGTTAAATTTTTTTCTCAAAAAATTGTAAAAACTATATGAGAAAAATTTCTAAATGCTTCAGGGATTGCTCCTTGGAGAACTTACTGACGAGAACTTGGACTCCATCACAATATGTGAACAATGTGCTTTTTTATCCTAACAAATCTTCTCTTAATAACTGGTATCCTCTTTTCAGCTCTTTCCTTAATCCATCTCTTTCTTCAAGACTTCACTATAGAATATTATTTGCTTAATAGCTGAATCAACATAGCGAGACGTGAGAAACCATGTGCTTATAAGTACTCTTTTTAAACTACATTGTTAAAAATGGGAGTAGTAGAAAGTGTTAAATAGTTTATGATGAGTTAACCGAAAGTATAGGTATGGTGTACTAGTATGGATAAATTTGCTGAAACAGAGAAAATTATTGAGAGAGTTTTAAGTAAGCCTTCAGTGTTTAAGGCTAAGGAGAAACTCTATCCAGAATACATTCCTCCAAGTCTACCATATAGGGAAGAGCAAATCCGACTTCTAGCACAATATTTTAAGCCTTTACTTTACAGTCCCGGAAGTATTAGTCAAAGGGTTTTCCTACATGGACCCGTAGGTGTTGGTAAAACGGTTACTGCAAGAACTTTCGGAAGCGTTTTTACATCTAAGGCTAAAAGGAGAGGTATAAATTTACAGTATATTCATGTTAACTGCCATAGAGATAGAACAGTGTACAATATTGTAATGGAAATGGCTAAGTACTTAAGAGTACCATTACCTCAAAGAGGGCTATCTGCTTTTGAACTTTACGCTGCTATTCTTGAATATCTTGAAGATAATGATATTTACGTAATACTTGCACTTGACGAATTCGACTATTTTGTCAAGGTTTCTGGAAGTGATGCATTATACTTCTTCATAAGAACTTATGATGAATATCCAGAGTACACTAAAAGAATAAGCTTCATACTAATAGGTAGGAGTTTAGCTGAACTAAATAGCTTAGACTCCGCAACATCAAGCTACTTATTAAGACATATGATTGCTTTTAAACCATACACCTCAAAAGAACTTAAGGCAATATTAAGGCAAAGAATGGAACTTGCTTTCTGGGAAGGAACAGTCGAGGACGACGTGATAAACGCTATTGCAGATATTGTAGGCGTCGATAAGGGTGGAGATGGAAACGCAAGAGCTGCTATTGAGCTTCTTTTAAGAGCTGGAGAAGCAGCTGACTACGAAGGTAGTCCAAGAGTAACTTTAGAGCATTTAAGGAAAGCTTACGCAAGCCTTGCAGGAATTGAAGGATCAAGCTATATGATAATTGCTAAGGATATGATAATACATTTACCACTACATGAACTACTAATATACGCCGCGGCAATAAAGGCTTTGAAACGTTCAGGAAGGCAGTACGTTAGAATAGGAGATGTGGAAAACGAATATGAAATGTTATGTGAGGTTTTCGGGGAAAGACCTAGAGGACATACTCAAGTATATGAGTATATAAGGGATTTAAAGCAACGAGGACTCATAGATACTAAAACATCAGGTAAAGGATATAGAGGTAGAAGCACGCTTATAGGTATTTTCAATGTACCCTTAGATCAGCTTGAAAAAGAGGTATTGAGGCTTATTGAGCAATACACTCATAAGCGGCAATGAGAGGTTGATGAAGCATAATCGAGAAAATACTGTCTTCAAAGAATAGGGTTAGAATATTAAAGTTCATGATAAAACATGGTTCAGCTAATATAACAGCTATAGCTAAAAAACTAGACATACATCATCAAAATGCAAAAGAACATTTAGAAGTCTTGGAAAAATATGGTATAGTAAAGAAGAAAAGGTATGGTAAAGCATTAGTATACGAAGTAAACTATGGAAGCCCTTTCACATTAGCTATTAAAAGGTTTCTCGAAGAACTAGGTGAAATTTAAAACCATTTTTCTCTCACTTATTCTACGAGGAAGCTAATAAATGATTCCAGGCAAGTCCATTATCCAAATTATTTCAGCAAGAAAATCAGCAGGAAAAACGGCAGTAGGGACTAAGATAGTTAAAGAGCTAAAAACTAGAGGGTTTAAGGTAGCGGTAGTCAAGCATGTATTCCATAGGATAGATGTTCAAGGAAAAGACTCTGACAGGTACAGAATAGCAGGTGCAGAGAATGTAGTATTAGTTTCTAGGAGTCAACTAGGCTTTCTAAGCTATGGAGATTGGGGGCAGAAACTAGAAAACATAGTTCAGAATTTACCCATAAGTGAAAACATAGTTCTTGTAGAAGGCTTTAAGAAAATAAGAGATTTACCGAAAATAATTGTCCTAAAAGAACCTAGCGAATTTGAAGAACTGAGAAAATATGTTGGAAACTGTCTTGCCATAGTATGTAAGGAACCATCGAAATTGCCAGAAGAAACTGAATGTAAAAAGTTCTCATTTAATGAAGTGGGAAAAGTGGTTGATATTATAGTGGACTACTCAATACGCAAAATAACCGGTGATTTACCCGGAATAGACTGTGGTTTCTGCGGATACTCTACATGTAAAGACTTCGCATACGCCATATTGAGAGGGGTAAAGAGTATTGAAGATTGCCCTATAAAATCGGAGGTCGAACTTAAAGTAAATAATAGGAAAATACATTTAAGCCCTTACCCTAGGCAAGTATTAATAGGTATTTTAAAAGGATACCTGGAATCTTTAAAGGGCGTTCCCGGGGAGATTAAAGAAATAAGTATTTACATTAAGCTCGGTAAAAAGTGAGCTAAATGGTAAACTTATTAATTAAAGTATTCTATGATGGTACACTATTTCACGGTTCCCAGAGACAGCCCAGCTTAAGAACAGTTGAGGGAGAGATAATTAGAATTCTTAATAGGTTAAACATTAACTATAGAAAACTTATTGCTTCAGGTAGAACAGATAAAGGTGTTCACGCATTATCTCAAGTTTTCATGATCGAGCTGTGCGGAAATAGCGAGGACATAGCTGAAGATGTTGTCTGTAAACTATCTACAAAACTTCCTGAAGACATAGTTTTATGGGCTTATAGAGTAGTTAGTTTCGAATTTAATCCTAGGTTTAACGCTAATTATCGAAGGTACTTATATGTAAAACATGTTAAGGAATTTAACGTTGAAAAAGCTAGGGAAATAGCGAGAAAATTTATTGGTAGGCATAATTTTAAATGTTTTAGTTCTTTCCTCTACTCTAATGTTCCGGAGTTTATGGAAGCTGAAAGGACAATTATAACGTTTAACGTGTTTAAAATGGGGAACATGGTGGTTTACGATATTTCTGCTAATAGTTTTCTACGTCAAATGGTTAGGCGTATCATTCCATTTATAGAACTTTATGTTAGGGGTAAGCGTTCAAGAGAAGATTTGGATTTAGCATTTAAAGGCATATGTGATGTAGCTGATGTTAAATTAGCTAGGCCTGGAAACTTAATTCTATTTGATGTCGACTATTTTATCTCGTTTAAAGTAGTTCCAGAAAATATGAAACGTATGAGGAAGTATTGGTTGAGAAAATATAGTACTCATGTTGTTTTCAGATTTCTACATGATTTCGTAGATTTCAGGTATGGAAAACCCTTTATTAAGCTTGCTTCTTAAGTTTAGCTAACTCTCTTAAAACCTCTCTGTACCTTTTTGGTGTTAGGAACTTTATCATAGACTCTGTTAAGTTTAACCCTAATGCTATTCTTGCAGCATATGCTGGGTTCTCATCGAATATTATTCTGAGATACGGTAGAACATCTCTTTTAGCGACAACCGATGATATGTGGAGAGCCCCGGCTAGGACTTTCGCTATTGCATCTCTAATTTCTCTTTGCTCCTTAGTTTTAGCCATAAGCATTATTTTCTGCGGGAAAGAGTATTTAACCCATTTAATCTTACTCGTTTTACGTGCTAAAACCACTCCAGGACCCATTAAGTCGAAAACGTATGATAGTAAATCCCAGCTCTGACTTCTCTTAATCCTACCGAGGTAAACATCTGCTCTAGCGAGAGCCTCGTATGCTCTCCACAGGTCTTCAGGGTCGCTATACTGGTATGGGAGGTTTTCAGCTATCCATAACATCATGGTTTCGTAGTCTATGTCCGTTGATGTTATTGCTTTTTTAGCTTGCCAAGCGTATTTAGAAAAGAAAAGGTTTCTTAGCGCTTCAAACGGCGTATATTGCCTATCTCTTCTAGCTAAAATTGGCTTAACTACTTCAACAGTTATGTTTCTACTTATAGCTGCAGCATTCTGCAAATCGTTTATTGCAGATCTCATATCTCCTTCAGCGTAATCCGCTATAAGAGATAATGCTTTATATTCGCATATGAGACCTTCTTTCTCACATATTCTCTTAAGCATTAGGATTATTGCCCTCTTAGGTAGTCTTCTAAACGCTATTAGGAGACATTGTTCTCTAAGAGTTCTTAATTTAGGATCCCATGGATCGTTTGCTGTAAGAACTATGGGGTGATTTGATGCTTCTATAAGGTCTAGGACAGCATTTAATGCTCCTCTATCAGCTATAGCGCTGATTCCATCTATTTCATCTAGGAGAATTATTTTTCCTCGGAACCCGAATAACGAATATTTCGTTGCAGCAACCTTAGCTATTCTCTCGATAGCTTCCCTTGTTCTGAAGTCGCTTGCGTTCATCTCTATAAGCTCTAATCCAAGCTCTTTCGCCGTTGCTTCTACAAGTGATGTTTTACCACAGCCAGCGGGTCCGTAGAGGAGTGCTGCTTTCTTTTCAGGTTTTTTACCTTCAATCCAAGCTTTAATCCATGGGATAAACTGCCTCTTAGCGTTGTCTTGGTCAACTACTTCAGCTATTTTCTTAGGCCTATACTTTATTATCCACGGTAGCTGTGCAGGCATTCTCTAGACCCTTAGTTTCTTACCTAGCATAGCAAGTCTAGCTATTAGTGCGCTTAGCTGTATTTCATCGTCGGCTCCTTCAGCAAGCCTGTACTGTACTTCACCTAGGTAGTCTGCGATAATTACTCTAAGCTCTTCAGGGATTTTAAGCTCAGCACTAAATATTTCCCTGTGAAGAGCTTTTACAACGTCGAGCCCTGAAAGACCATAGTTTATCATTAGTGTTCTTAGTTTTTCACGTGCTTCGGTAAATCTACCAGCCAAGGCTGCTTTAATCATCTCCCTAACTTCTGCAGGATGAGCTGCACCTATAACTTTGTAAACTGCTTCAACAGTTACTCTACCTAAAGCTGATGCTGCTTGCAGTATGTTTATTGCTCTTCTCATATCGCCTTCTGAAAGCTCGAATATGGTTTCTAATGCTTCCATATCGTATTTTACATTTTCCTGGTCAGCAATCCACTTAAGCCTAGCTATAACATCGTCTTTCTTAAGCGGTGTAAATCTGAAGAATGCTGTTCTAGACTGTATAGGCTCAATTATCTTACTAGGATAATTAGCTATGAGTATGAATCTACATGTTGATGTGAAAAGCTCCATAGTTCTTCTAAGAGCTTGCTGAGCATCAGCGGTCATATTAT
>CAZBXI010000050.1:0-8161 GCA_964496035.1 uncultured Desulfurococcales archaeon | reverse complement strand
ATCTTCACTAGAAAGTATCCTAGCAATGAGAAAACTAAAATAACAACGAAGAATATGTAAAGAACTTTAAAGTTGATTACATGCAGGAATGGATCATAAACATCAACGGCAAGAAATGGGCCTAGAAGAAATACTATGATGCCTATTTCGAGCATTGAAAGAAGCTCCTCATACGTTATGAACCTTATTAGAGCTTCTATTCTTAGCTTCGTAGCTAACATGAACGTTACGAAAACTGATGTTGCTACCGCCTCTACTAGTCTATCTAAGCCTATGAGTACGCCTATAGCAAATGCTATGCTTAGAGCTAAAGGGGTTGTTATACCCGCTTCTCTTAGGATAAGCATTCTGTAGGCGCTGTAGAGAACTATTATTGAAACAGCTAGCGCTGTTATTGCAATGGGCATTATTCTAATAAATTCTATGAACACTGTTGTTTGACCAAGAATCTGAGGGATAATTGTAGAGAACAGTCCTAAAATGCTTATGAAACCAAAACTTCTAACTCCAGGCGGAAATCCCGCACCCTCACCCTCTTCCCTTAAAGTTGATGTTTTGGCTTTCTCTCTTTCCAATCCTATAAGTGCACCAGCTAGGAAGCTTATAAGGATCTTAACTAATAGGTGCCACTGATCTATACTTGGTAAAAATAATGCTTCACCTTCCATGCTTAAAACATTCTCCACACGGCTTTTGCATTTATTTTAAGTATGGAGAGACATATTTATGGATTTCCTAAACCCCAAGATATTTATGGGGAGTGTTTTGAGTATAAACTTTAAGATAGAAGTGATTCAGCTACCTTTACCTGAAGGGGTTAATATCATAATAGGTCAAAGTCATTTCATAAAATCTACAGAGGATATTTATGAAGCCATAGTAAATAGTTGTCCATCAATAAAGTTTGGCTTAGGTTTCTGTGAAGCAAGCGGTGATAGGCTAGTAAGATATGAAGGCAATGACGAAGAATTGAAGAAGCTAGCTGCAGAAGCATGTCTGAAAATAGGTGCTGGCCACATATTTGTTATATATTTGAAGGGAGGTTGGCCGATAAATGTTCTCAACGCATTAAAGAATGTTCCAGAGGTTACTAGAATTTTTGCTGCAACGGCTAACCCTATACAAGCAGTAGTTATTGAAACGGAGCAAGGTCGTGGTCTTCTAGGGGTTGTTGACGGATATAAGCCTGTGGGAATAGAGACTGAAGAGAAAATTAGGGAGCGAAGAGAATTTCTTAGGAGAATCGGTTATAAGCTTAGATGACGTTTGAATGGCTTCTTAAAAATAAATTATTTCATCTTTTTCTAATAGCTATCATGTCCATTGTATGTTCAGCTATGTCCTCAGCATCTACAAGCATTCCTCTAAGTCGCTCAATTATTAATCTTAGGAGAGGTGTATCTTTGTCTGTTGTGCTAACTGTTGAAACTATTCTCTCTATTTCTTCTTCTAACCCCATGTACTTTGTTGCTCTTTCGATAGCTCTTAAAGCCATATTATCGTTCATACTGTAGAGAGCGTTCATAGCTTCATTGAATACCTCTATTACTGCTTTAGTTAGTTCTTCTATCTTAGATTTTAGTGGGTCATAGGGTTTCTTGGTAAGTTTAATTATCTTGTCTGAAATGTACGCTGTGTGATCAGCTATTCTTTCAACATTCCGAGCTACCATTGCTAGGTTTATTGCGTCTGCTGGTTCTTCTAATCCTACGTCAATCATTATTCTTCTATCTTGTAGCGATAGGTTGAGTTGTCTTATAAACAGGAAATAGAATCTGTCTATTTCGTCGTCTCTCATTATTACGTCCCTTGCTAGGTCCTTATCTAAGTTTAGAAATGCTGTTATAGTGTCTTTGATCATGCTCCATACTAGTTTATGCATTCTTTGAAGAATGTTAATTATTTTTAGTTCTTCGACATTAGCAATAACCTGTATTACCAGTCCCTCGGGAATATCTTCAACAACCTCTGCTCCAACAAGATATCTTCTTATAAAATCTCTAAGAATCTTCTTATCCTCTATAGGTGCTGTTCCATCCTTAACAACTAACTTAATTATGTCTCCTCCAGCAACATATGATGCAACGAGCATTCTTATTGCTCTGTTAATTGACCATTCCTTGCTCTTTATGCCTAGCGTTACCTCTTTTCTCTTAGAAGCTTCTTTTAAAGGCATTAGTAATAGGGTATTGTCATTTTGCGCATAAACGACTATAGAGTCTCCGGGATGAAGTCCAGCATTAGTTACCCAATGCTTCGGCAGCGAAACAATAAATGTTGAACCACCTGTTACCTGTATTTTCCTTATTTCACCGAATTCTCTCCTACGACGTCCTGCCAAATAGTTCACCTAATTCACTAATAAACAAATATCCTTGTCTAATATACTCGGGTGTAGTATATATCTTTGTAGTTTCAACGTGGTTTAATCAAAACAAGATTTAATAGATTATTTAAATAACCATTTTTCTTCAGGCATATTAAGCTCCTTAGCTGAAGCTTTCTCGTCCCTCTTGTAAGAACAACCTTTAACTATAACTACGGGGATTTTCTCTTTTCCTTGACCCATAAGAAGCTCCGCTGCGGAAGCTAATTCATCGGCTACAGCTATTACTGTTACTCTAAACGTGTAACCATAAAGGTCAGGTTTACCTCTATAGTCTCTGAACGGGCTTATTCCTGATATCCCTATAGCCATATTTATCATACCTTCTCTTAATGGTCTGCCGTAAGTATCAGTGATTATTACTGCTACATCTTTTCCCGTAAGCTCTTTAATTCTTAATCTTATTTTCCTAGCTGAGAAGTCGGGGTCTTTAGGGATTAAAGCTACTATCTCCTCTGTTCCAGCAATATTCGAAGAGTCGACACCAGCATTAGCGCAAACGATACCATGTTTTGTTCTCACAATTATGTGTCCTTCTTTGGAAAGTTTCACTATTTTATCCGATTCTTTGAGAATTAATTCTACAAGTCTAGGATCTTTCCCAGTGTATTTCGCTATTTCCAATGCTCTCTTCGAAGGCGTTATACTGTTTAAGTTAACTATTCTTCCCTCTGCCTTAGACACTATTTTATGGGTTACAATAATTATGTCTCCGTTCTCAATACTTACGTTCTCCCTTCTGCATGCGTTAACTATCAATTCCCCTATGTCATCACCCTTCTTAACTTCGGGTATCGTTTCTAAGCCTATAAGCTCTATTTTCTTAGCCATAAATTAACCCTCCTTAAACCATCTTAATGGTTTAATATAGTCTTTACCTTTAGCTTCAGCTGAGCCCACTACCAGCCTATAATGTGTTTTTCCAGTTTTTACTTCAACAACCTTCTCTACTTTACCGTATGCAATGAATTTTTCTCCTTCTTTAAGTAGTCCTGCGTAGAGACCCTCGAAGGTAACTACTTCACGTATTTCTCCTTTAAATGAGCCCTCAATTATTTCTACATTGTTAACAATATAGGTTGCAGGTAAGAATATGGAGTCTGAAATATTCTTAACTACACCTTTTATTTTAACTAGGCAAATAGGTTCATATATTCTGTCCCCATACTTTTCCTTAATCTCATTACTGAGCTTAGCCGGGTGCAAGGAAAACGCTCTTTTCCCTTTAAAGACCAGCCTCATTTTCTTCTCCATGTAGAGTTTCATAGCCTCACTAGGCGTTAGAGGATGATGCTTCGAAATCTCAAACGCCCATTTTTCTAACGTCACCCTATTAGGTAAAGACACATATCCTTTGTTTAATACTTGATTTACTGCTTCAAGAAGCTTAAACGAGTTATCTCTACCATAAATCATTAGGTCTATATCAGAGTATTTGGGATTATGAATACCTAAGAGAATTGAGCCTGAAATCCCGAAATACTTTAAGTTAACGCCTGAAATTTCTGATAGATAACTCACTAATTCTGCTAAATCTTTCTCAAGAGAATCTTTTTGCTCATACATGATCTTTCTCAGTCTTTCTTCAGGAACATAGTGTACTTTTATTTCACCTCTAGGTACACCTATGAATTTTATGTTGAAGTACTTATCGAAATATATGTAGTTTGGCTTACTTTTCTTAAGAATCCTCATAGAATCCATTACGGCGACGCTACTGTAATATTTCAGAACTCTATCGTACTTTATTTCTCTACGTTGCCATATTGTTTCTTTAGATGAGGGAATGTACTTTAAGTAAGCTAAGACTCTATCTGGAGGATGAACATAACCTACAACGCAAAACAAGTATCCGTCTCTATCTTCAATAAAATCTCTATCTCTAAACTCCTTAAGCTCCCTCATTTTAGAAAATCCTCGCAAACCATGTAGTCTTTAGGAGAACCTCCTATAACTATTCTGTAGTGGCTTATTTCGTTATTCCTTAGAACAGCTTCAACTTTACCTCTGATAATGACGTTCTCTCCTTTAATTGCTTGTTGACAAAATCTACCTCTAAATGAAACTACTTCAATTAGTTCTTTGGATTTTATTGGGTATTTCATCTTAGATTCTATGATTTTCATACAATCTATAGTGTACTTTACAGGTGTGAATATTGCGTAAGCATCATCTATCACATTCGCTCTGATCGTGGCTAAGCCTATGTTTCTGTAGCGGTAGTAGCCGTAGGGTTTATGGTCTTTTAAGTCTCTGATAAATCTTACAAAAAATTCCCTACCTTGAAATGTTCCTTGAAATATTTTCCTTCTCTCATGTCTAATGAAAGTCTTGAAGTCCATAGTTTCATAGGCTTTTCTGAAAACATAGAGGTTTCTGTATTGCTCCTCGCTGAAGCTGCTAAGTACACCCTTCTCGAAGAGATGTTTGAGTGCATCTGCGACTTTGAAAGATTCTCTGGTTCCATAAACTACGATGTCTATGTCACTATTATCTTTATGTAAACCCACCATGATTGAGCCGCTAATTCCTAGTTTTTCTAGTGGTACATTAGCTTCATAGGATATTGTTGATGCAAGCTTTAGTGCTAAATATTCTACTTTGTCTAATTTTTCAACGTTATGTAGAAGTTCCTTAAGTTTTAAATCGGGTTTATAATGTTTAACTATGTTGTCCTTAGGTACCTCACATAATTCCATGTCGAAGACGGGATCATATATGATGTAATTCCTAAGATGTTCTCTTAAATAATCATACCTCTTGTCTAAGTCGTAAATTTTAACGTATCTTCTATTATCAGTTTTCCTTACCCTATTACCCTCTTTATGAGAAATGTATCTAGGGAATGCAATAACCCTAGTACTTGGATGCTCAAAACCCTTAACATCAAATATTATCCCGTTAACGTCCTCAATGAAGTCTCCTTCAATAAACATGGCGGTTTCTGTCATAGCCTGTATTCCTTCCTTAATTTCTTTAAAACTTCACTGGTGTTATAAGATGTGTTTGAATTTACTACTTGTTTAAGGTCTTCGGGTGTGTCTAGGTCTATTAGTGTTGTTTCTGAAAGGTATGTTTTTACGAATATTTTCTTCTTACGAGCTTCTTCTACATGTTTTCTAAAGCTCATAGGCCCGTATTTCAAGTTTATTATTGCTGGAGGATGTTGAATCATGATATTTGTTCCACCGTCTGCTGAAGGAGCTAAAACTACTGAGTTATATGTTTGGGCTAAATGTATTACGTGACTTATATCCCATGGTTTTATTGAAGGTAAATCCGCGACAGTTATAAGTATAGCATTAGGGTTAAACATGTTTAGAACATAGTTCAAAGATTTCCTTAATGCAGGTAACTGGCCTACGCCGTTGTCGTGAAGTACCTTTATTTTGCTTGATAGGGCAGTTATTTCGTTTATATCCTTGTTAGGCGTTGTGATTATAATTTGCTTTACTTCGCAATTTGAAGCTAAAGCTAAAATTACGTCTTTAAGCATAGCTTTACTAAGCTCTATTCTAGCTTCTCGAGAAAGCACTTTTGCTAAACGAGTTTTCGCTTTGCTAAATTCCTTAACAGGAACTATCGCTACTATCTCCATTACTTAACAGCTCAAGCTGTTTACTTTAGGCTTTTTGCTAAATCTAGAACTTCCTCTGCTAATTTAACTTTATCCTTCAAAGTAAGCATTATAGTATTTGTTGCCTTGGCTTTAATCTCGTATTTTCTCTCTATTTTCTCTACATAAACTTTATCTGCAACATCTATTATTATGCCATCTAAAAAGTCCTTATAAATTTCCACAATACCTATAGGTGATGGGTCATAGCCTAGGGCTTTCATAAATTTATCTGCAGGCCCCGAGACAGGCTTACCTGATATTATCGGTGAAACCGCAACTATAGGAACTTCTGTCTTTCTTAATGTCTCTCTTACTTTCTTCAAGTTTATTATCGGGCCTATGCTATTAATGGGATTACTTGGACCTATAATTACAATTTCAGTGTTTCTTATAGAATCAATAACTCCTGGTGCTGGTAATGCCCTTTCTAGACCGGGAAACTTTACATTATAAACTTCAGGTTCTGCCCTATACTTTACCAAGTATTCTTGAATATTCATTACACCTATATCTGTTTCAACTATTGTTTTAACCCTGTCGTTGCTCATAGGCAATATTGTTGCTTTAACACCTAGTTTTCTTGAAAGATATTTCACTATTTCATGAAGCTTAAGTCCCTTCTTTAGCAGATATGTTCTAATAATATGTGTTGCTAAGTCTTTATCTCCTATGCTGAACCATGTCCATTCAGCATCGTACCTAGTTAGTTGTTTTAGCGCGTAGAACGTATCACCCCGTATTCCCCAATACTTTTCTGTATCGAGAACATTTGCAAACAGGTAGAGTACAGTATCTACATCTGGAGAAACGTAGAGGCCATTCCACCATATGTCATCTGCTGTATTTACAATAACAGTCAGCTCTTCATCTCTAACTAAGTGTCTTAAGCCTTCAATAAGTTTTGGTGTTCCGGTGCCTCCACTTAATATGGTGATCATGAAATATCTCCGTAATGGTTAGTACTCGATAACCCATGTAGTCTTATCCTTCGCATCAAAAAGTTTCACGCCAACCTTGGCTAGTTCCGCTCTTATCCAGTCAGATGTTTTGTAGTCTTTTTCCATTCTAAACTTATGTCTTATTCTAACTATTGTCTCAATTACCTGGTTAAGTTTTTTCTCAACATCCGTTGTTGGCGCTAGGTATTTATCTAGAATTCCAAGTACCATGTTTAATTCTTTAATGAACTCCATAATACTTAGTGCTATGGGAAATGCCGGTTTTTGTTCTATCATTTTGTTAGCAAAGCTTATGAATTTATGTACGTAGGGCATTGCTTTAGCCATATTAAAGTCATCATCCATACTATCGTAGAAACCCTTTCTTATACTAGCCATTTCTTTAGCAAAACCTTTGGTATCATAGTTTACCTTATGTGGTGAACTTTCATCCCTTAGAACTTTCTTTACTTTCTCCGTAAGTATGACAAATCTTTCGTACAGTACCTTCGCTTGTTCCAATCCTTCCCAGGTAAAGTCCATGGGACTTCTATAGTATGAGCTTAGTAGATAAAGTCTAAGAACTTCGGGCTTATACTTCTTGAAAACATCATATACGGGTATGATGTTTCCTAGGCTTTTGCTCATTTTCTCTCCTTTTATCGTCAAGTAGCCTACATGAATCCAGTATTTTACCCAAGGCTTTACTCCAAAGCATGCTTCACTTTGAGCTATCTCATTTTCGTGATGGGGAAATATTAAGTCTTGGCCCCCGCCATGAATATCAAACTGTTCTCCTAGATATTTACTGCTCATAACAGAACATTCTATATGCCATCCAGGCCTACCTGGACCCCATGGGCTGTTCCACCATGGTTCTCCAGGTTTTGCTTTCTTCCATAATGCGAAGTCGTATGGTTTTCTTTTCTCTTTAAGAAACTCGTCTTCCTGTCTCCACTCTTCTCTATGTTTTCTCTTAGAAAGCTTACCGTAATCCTCAAACTTATCTACGCTAAAATACACACTTCCATGACTCTCATAGGCATATCCCTTCTCCATAAGCTTACTTACAAAGTCTATAATGTCCTCAATATGCTCAGTTACTTTAGGCATTACATGAGGCATTTTTATGTTAAGCTTAACTATTACATCTAGGAATTCTTCAGTATACTTCCTAGGAACCTCTTCCCACGGTACATTTAGTTCCTTTGCCCTTCT
>CAZBXI010000049.1:2604-8675 GCA_964496035.1 uncultured Desulfurococcales archaeon | reverse complement strand
GCTCTTCCTCTGTGCCCTAGTTTAATGTTTAGTGAAGAGGCTTCACCTAAAATTACAAGGTATGGTCTTCTCCTTAAGGTTTCCTCCACGGCTATCTTAAACGCTACTCCTTCAGCAGGTTCTTCGAGAACAGTAAATATTAACGCTAATGTTCTTTCAAATTCTTTGCCGAGAAGATGTTCGGAAGCTGCTATCATCGACGCTAATGCAGCTTTCATATCTACCGTACCCCTACCGAAAATTTTTCCTTCAACAATTTTCGCTGAGAAAGGATGGTATTTCCATTGCTTAATGTCTCCAGGGCTTACATGGTCCATGTGACCTTCCAGTACTAAAGGCTCATCCCATACTGTTCCCTTAATTAAGGCTATAACATTACCTACTGTGTCTACGAGCACCTTATCGAATCCCGCCTTCTCAAGTAGGTCTCTGATGTATAGGGCCAGTTCTTTCTCTTTACCTGAAGGGCTAGGTATTTTTACAAAGTTTATAGTGTATTCCACAGCCTTATTTTCGACTGCGCTGTACATCTTAAGCACCTTTCCTAATTTTCAAATGTAATGTTTAGAACTTTCGATAATATTTTGAGTTCATGAAGTATATTGCCTTGAATTATTACGTGATGATTTCCCTTGGCTTTTTTCAGAAACTCGCTAGGTCTAAGGTCTTTAAGCTTGAAATAAGCTTGCGTTCTACACATTCTCTTACTTATTAGACCTGATTTTTCCAGCGTAGCTGCTAGTGCAAAGAGTCTCTTGTAGTCATATGTTATTCTTGCAATAGTGTATTTCACATTGCTTATTAATTTCCCGCTTAAACTTGCGGGTTTTCCAGTCTCAAAATGTTCTAGGATACTCAGGCTTTCGGTCAGCTTAGGGGCTATTGTGCAGTGTGCGAAAACTATGTAGTCTTTGCCTATTGAGGAGGGATTCGCAATCCATCCGACAGTGTTTAACTTATTTGCTATGGTTAGCAGCAGTAAGCTGTGATAGTCTTCTTCACATGCAAACGGTATTCCCTCGTTTATTAGAAGAGCTACTGCAATACATGGCGTAATGTTCTTCTCCGTAATGAACTTAAAGCAATTTATTGTGGCTGCATCCGCGCCTATTCTTTTGACTATGTTTTTAACGGCTATGTAGAAGCTTAATGGCTTATGTAAAAGTTTCTTACTTAAACGTATCTTTGCCCCTCCAAATACTTTCTTTAGTACTTCTTCAACATCACTAGTACTTACATTATCCATTTCTTCGTCTATTTCTGAAGGACTTATCGGGATTACTTTTGCACCTGTTCTTCTCTCAAATTCAAGAGCCTCACTTGACTTTTTACTATCATATATAAGAGCAACTTTCATTGTCTTAGTAGCGTATGCTGCATGCAGTACCTTATATAACCTATTAAACTCATCTACAACATCTACTGGATTAGCTGAGAATATTATGTGGGTTTTTACGCCTATAAGTTCAAGTCTACCTTTACATGAAAGAGCAGATGGTAAACTATTGTCAGACCCGTGCGCTATTAATGTCACGAACTTTTTCTTTAGTACTTTTACGATATGTCTAGCTAGGCTTGAAGTACCTCCTGTTAGGAAAATTAGCGCTAGGTGCTTAATGTTCTCTTTCTTTAATAATTCCTCTACTTCTCCTACATCTGTTACTACATCTAATAGTTTAACATCCGGGTATCTGATGAAAATTTCCGTATAGCTCTTCAATGTTTCACGGTATGTTCTTTGAGGATGTACTTTGGATGCTAATGGGATTATCGTTACTAAGTTTTCCAAAGCACATCACTTTGAAATATTATGGTATGGTCTTAAGATAGTATATTCGTAATTTCTCTTTTCTAAATATTCTTCCACGAGAAATAGTGTTTCCTCAGACTTTTTACTAAAGAAGAACATGTGGGCATAACATCTACAGTCTGATGACCCGAAATTCCTAAGTGCTCCATCAGCTATTTTCAATAAGTCTCTTGCTATTTCATGTTCGGCTTTTACCTTTGGAATAATTACTACATACACCACATAGCACTTATTTTCATAGTCTAGTATGTAGTCTATATGCCAGAACTTTCTCTTCTTCCTACTTAAATGTCTTCTTATTCTGCTCAGTAAGCCTCCAGGGCCGAATGCTGAGCCTACATAAATGTATGTTTTATTGCTATGTAATGCTAGCATCCCTAAGGAACCAACTTTCTTCTTTATATCGTTGAGACATCTTATTAGAAGAAGGTATGTACCTTTCTCCTTTAGAACCTTAAACATTTTTTACTCCAGCAACTTCTATATTGCCGATAACTGTTTTATATTAGTTTAGATAAAATGTTAGCTAACATAAGAGAGGGTTCGGTTTGAACCTACTAAATATGTCTGAAACAACTATTAGAGAAGTTCTGAAGAAAGGTGAGTTAACCGCTGCAATCTATGGAATAGGTAGAGTAGGTTTACCACTAGCCCGCACGTTTTTAGAAGCAGGGTTTAACGTGATATGTGTAGATAAGGATTACAATAAAGTGTTGAGAATAAACCAAGGACTTCTCCCGGTAAGCTACTTTTCTAGACTTGGACCCTTAATAAAGAAGTATGTTACTGAGGGTAAATTAAGAGCCACGGCCAACGGCGTTTTTGCTGCTGAAAATAGCGACGTTATGGTTATTACTGTTCCTGTAGATGTTAAGATTTCTAAAAAGAAAATTGAAGTAGTAACTAAGGACTTCATAAACACTGTAAAAGATGTTGGTAAAGGTCTTGGTATAGGTAATCTTGTCATTGTTAAAACACTTGTCCCGCCTAGAACAACAGTAGAAGTAGTGAAACCTATACTTGAGCATTTAAGTGGACTTAGAGTAGAGTACGAATTCGGCTTAGCTTACGCTGTTGAAAGACTCGACCAACCAGTTACCTCAGGTAAGGGGCATGTACAAATTGTTGGAGGCTATGGGCCAAATAGTTCACGCTTAATTAAGACGATATATGAGGAGGTTTTTAAGTCTAAAGTGATTACTTTACCCTCACCTACACTTGCAGAGTTCGTGTATCTTGTTGAGTCTCTATACTATGATGTTAATATGGCTATGGCTAATGAAATAGCTCAGCTGCTTCCTGAGTTCAATATAAATGTAAGAGACCTCGTGTATGTGCTGAGAAACATTATTAAACTGGACATACCAGTGCCTAGAGCTGGTTTTGGAGGCCCTAAGATACCTAAAAGTACAAGCATTCTAATAGGTGAGGCCGAGAAGAGGGGGTTAGCTTTAGATTTAGCTTTAACCTCGCGTGTAATTAACGATACTACACTCAACTACCTGGTATTTCTAGTAAAGGAAGCAGCGGAAAAACTGGGAATAAGTCTAAGGGAAGCTAGAATAACGATACTTGGCGACGCATATAGGGAGGATATCGCAAGTCCGGAGGACTCACCAACCCATAGGCTTGTAGAATTGCTACTTCGAGAACATGTTAAGAAGGGAAATATTATAGTTCATGATCCTCATGTTGCTGAAGATCCTGAATTAAAAGTCGAGTTAACTATGAATTTAGCTATGGCTCTTAAAAACGCTGATATAGTTATTGTAATGATAGGTCATAGTGTGTATAAGGATGTTTCTATAAGCGCTATTAAAGCCTTGTCGGGTAAAAGAAAAATAACTATAATAGATGGAGCAAATGCTTTAAAGAAAGAGACACTTACACATGGAGTTATGTATGTCGGCCTAGGGACGCCATGGTATGAGATGTAGCTTCTAACTTACTTCTTTTCTTCAGCCTTTTCCTCTCTGGCTTTTTCCTCTTTCATTTCACTTTCTAAAGCTTTTAGTTCCTTCTCAAGTTCCTTCTCTATTTCCTCTATTGGCTTAGGTGGAGGCGTAGTAGCTAATGTATACCCTATCCATGCTAAAATACCTAAAACACCTACTACAGCAACTAACGCTGTTATCTTCATTAAGAGTAGCGCCCATACTTCGGTGGTGAAGAACAGTATCCATGTGTAGACAAGTATCCCTATTACTGAACCTATTAATATGAGAACCCCTATTGCTTGATCCCTACTCAACTGTATAAACCCCCATTTAAGCTAAAGATGTTTCGTGTTATTATTGTTTTTACCCTTATGTTTAAATGTTTCTGTATAAAGAAACAGTAAAATAGCAAAATACTGTAGGAGCATCGCCTTGCCTCATAGTGGACTAGCAGTTGAGGAGTTAAACATAGACCCAAAGTTAAAGGATTTTCTACTAAAAAAGGGTATAAGGTATCTTTATCCACCGCAAGTTGAGGCTTTAAGTAAAGGGGTTTTAGAGGGCAAAAACATTGTTTTAGCTTCGCATACTGCTTCAGGTAAAACCTTAATAGCTGAACTTTTGTTCCTTAAAAGATTTTTAGAAGGGAGTATGGGCAAGGCAGTGTACATGGTTCCTTTAAAAGCTATAGCCTCTGAGAAATATGAGGAATTTAAGGAGCTTAAAGAGTACGGTGTAAGGATAGCATTAACGACAGGTGATTATGATTCAGAAGATGAATATTTAGAAAACTATGACGTTATCATAACTACTAACGAAAAGTTCGATTCGCTACTCAGGCACAGACCTAGGTGGGTTAAAGACGTTTCCGTACTTGTTATAGATGAAATCCATTATATTGATGATGTTAAACGTGGACCTGTTATTGAAAGTGTTGTTTCGAAAATGAGGGCTATGGGTAATGTTCAAATAGTTGCTCTTAGTGCTACGATATCTAATGCTGAGGAAATAGCTGGATGGCTGAATGCGGGGTTTGTTGTTAGCAATTGGAGGCCCGTTCCATTACGCGAAGGAGTTTACTATGATGGGGAAATAGTATTTAATGATGGAACTAAGGTTAGGGTAAAGAAGTTATTCAATAACCCTATTCTAGACCTAGTACATGATGCTCTGGCTAAGGAAGGGCAAGTATTAATCTTTACAAATGCCCGTAGACTTACTGTTCAGTTAGCTACAAAGATAGCTAGTAAGCTTGGTTTTAGAGGACTCGAGTTTCTGGTTAGTAGGGACATTAAAAAGGTTATGGAAGAGTTTGAAAAGTCAAGTAATGTCAGTAGTTTAAACAAGCAGCTTGCATCATTAGCTGCTTATGGTGTATCATTTCACCATGCTGGACTAACCTATACTCAACGGAAGATAATTGAAAAGTACTTTAGGAAAGGAGTAATTAAGGTTGTTGTGGCAACCCCTACCTTAGCTGCAGGAGTAAATTTGCCTGCTAGAAGAGTTATTATACATTCTCACATGAGATATGAGCCAGGCATAGGTAGTGTACCTATTAAGACTATGGAGTATAAGCAAATGTGCGGTAGAGCTGGTAGACCCGGGTACGATGAAGTGGGAGAAGCAATAATAATTGCTAGATCAGAGTTCGAAGCTGGTAAGCTTTGGAAAATGTATGTTCTCTCTAAGCCTGAAAACATATTTTCTAAACTTGGAAGAGAAAATGCGTTAAGAACATTTATACTAGCTTTAATTGCCTCCGGTTATGCTGAAAACATAGATGATGTTGTTAAACACATCAGAAACACGCTTTACTATAAGCAGTTCGGGTACGGTGATATTAAGTTAAAGCTACAGGAGATTATAAGCTTCCTATGTGAAAGCGAATTTATAACAAAAACTCCCCTCCTTAAACCTACAAGACTAGGTAAGAGAGTTTCCGAACTATACATAGACCCACTATCAGCTATAATATTTATTAAAGGCATTAAGGGAGTAAAAAGGGTTCACGATATTGCCGCTTTAACCCTCATAGCATTAACACCAGATATGCCTAAGCTCAGTGTTCGAAGATCCGAAATAAGTCTTATTGATAGATTTCTAGGTGAAGTATGCAACTACTTAACTTTCGATCCTTACGAACTAAGTTTTATCAGCGACTACACTATTACCTCAGCTATTAAAACGACTATGTTCCTTCGCGATTGGATTTATGAATATGATGAAGAATATCTATCAAAGAAGTATAACTTAGGACCAGGTGACATATATAGCCTTGTAGAGACAGCAGAATGGCTAGCTTACTCATTGAAGGAGCTATC
>CAZBXI010000049.1:0-2504 GCA_964496035.1 uncultured Desulfurococcales archaeon | reverse complement strand
ATTAGAGGGCAGAATTGAAGTGGAAGCATATATTCAACTTTTAAGGCCTATTAACTGCTTGATGATGGGATTCGCTGTTATAGTGGGATATGTTATAGCTAGTAGAGGAATACTTCTTATACCCCCACATGTTCTTGTTTTTGGATTCTTAACAGCGTTCTTACTTACCGCTTCATCCATGGTTCTTAACGACTATTTTGATAGAGAAATAGATGCCATAAATAACCCATTTAAGCCTATACCTAGCGGCAAAGTAAGTCCCGCCTCTGCTGTATACTTTGCTACGTTTTTAGCAGTATGTGGTATCCTAACTGCTGCCCTAATAAATCTCCTATGCTTGACCATTGCTGTCCTCTCATTTGCTGTTTCAACAGCTTATAATGGTTATTTTAAGAGGACAGGTTTTCTAGGCAATTTAATGGTTAGCCTATGTGTTGCTATACCGTTTGTTTTTGGCTCAGCTATGCTTGGCGAAATATACTTCCATACTTTGATATTTTTTGCTATGGTTTTTCTAGCTAATACCGGTAGGGAAATAACCAAAGGCATTGTGGATGTTGTAGGGGATCGCAGTAAAGGGGTTTTAACGTTGGCTGTTAGGTATGGTGAACCCTTCGCGGCTAAAGTTGCAATATTATTCTACGTAGTTGCGGTTATGCTTAGCCCATTACCTTGGTTTCTAGGGTACCTTTCAACACACTACCTATTACTAGTCCTTATTGCCGATATAGGTTTCATATACTCCTCAATGGTTCTTCTAAAAAGTCCTTCAAAAGAAGTTGCTTTGAAGGTTAAAAAAGAAGTACTTTTATGGATGTTTATAGGTTTGGTAGCTTTCCTTATAGGTTCTTTATTCTAGTAATGGTAGTGCTTCTAACTTCAAAAGTTTCCTAACTTCTTCTAATGGCACATCAAATGTGTAGTGTATTTTCTGGAAGTTCTTTCTAAACTCTATAACATCTTTCCTGACTTTAGCTGGATCTTCTTTATCGATAAGTACTCTTCTGAAGAATTTTGCAATTTCCTTCATATCATCTTCTTTCATACCCCATCTTGTTAGTTCCTGTGTTCCTAGTCTCAGCCCGCTTGGATCCTTTATCATTTCAGGTTTATCGTATGGTAGTAGGTTCTTGTTTACTATTATGTTAGCGTCTTCAAGCATTTTAGCACATTTAGCTCCTCCACCTAGAGCTCTAACGTCTAAAAGTACTTGGTGGCTCTTCGTGTATCCATGTTTTTCGCCGAGGACATTGAATCCTTCAGCTGCTAATGCTTCAGCTAGTGCTTTAGCGTTTTTAATTATTTGAGCTGCATATTCTTTGCCAAAGTACAGTAGTTCTAGAGCTACTATTGCTGTTGCAGGTAGTCTATGTAAGTGGTGGTTTGATACAAATATCGGGAAGACTATTTTCCTAACTTTCTTGTACAACTCTTCATCGTTTGTTAGTATAACGCCTCCTTGTGGTCCAGGGAATGTTTTATGGGTTGACGACGTTATTATGTCTGCTCCTTCTTTAATAGGGTCTTGGAATTGTCCTCCAGCAATTAATCCTAGTACATGGGCTGCATCATACATAACTTTTGCTCCTACTTCGTGAGCTACTTCGCTGAGTTCCTTTACTGGATGTGGAAATAGCCATACCGATCCACCGAACGTCACGAATTTAGGCTTTACCTCTCTAATGACCTTAGCTGCTTTATCTACGTCTATGTTCATGTCTTCAAGGCTGAAGGGCATTTCTATTTGCTGTATACCTAGAGCTCCGAGGCCTCCATATTTTGTATGGCTTACATGGGCTCCTGCTTGTACTGGAACTACTACTGCTTTATCTCCGTAACGGGCCATAGCGTAGTATGCTGTTAAGTTAGCTATTGTTCCCGATATAGGTCTTAAATCAACATATTTTACGTGGAATAGTTTTGACATTAATTCTTGCGCGTAAACTTCCATTTCATCTACGTATATGAGGCCTTGATAGTATCGCTTATATGGTAGGCCTTCAGCGTATCTGTGCCCCATATCTGTTAAGTACACCATTTCAGCTAGAGGGGACATTTGGTTTTCGGAGGGTATCATGTTAAGGCATTCTCTTTTTCTCCATCTGTTATGTGAAGCTGTTAATTTTATTACCTTAACAACATCTTCGGGTAGAAATTCTTTTAGTATTTTCTCGAATTCGCTCATAGCATACACCTCCTAGTTTCCCATGTAAGAACTCTGCAAGAATATATTTTAAGAACACATATAAATAAACTATAGCTCAGATTCCCTAAAACATTCTATATAGCTTCGGCCTTGGCAAATGTTTTAATATTTAATCAAGTGCTTTAAAAAATAACAGGGAGAAGAAGAAAGCGGTTCTTTCACCTTTGTTTCCAAAGACCTTTTTGAGAACTTTTCCAAAATGTTAATGGAGTTTATGGGAAAAAGTCATACCAAATCTTAATTCTGGTTACGGGAGACTAATAGTCAGTTAGAGGTTTTTGGCTTGGAAAAAATTAAA
>CAZBXI010000048.1:0-8957 GCA_964496035.1 uncultured Desulfurococcales archaeon | reverse complement strand
CCCGGGACCTCCGGATCCACAGTCCGGCGCTCTCCCAGACTGAGCTACGGCGGCCTCGTTAGGCTGTACCAAGTTATATAGTATTTGTAGTGAGTTTTTAAATGTTAATCTATCATTTAAATGTGGAAGAAGCATTATTTTGTTAGAGGTTTAAAAGATCTCCATAACTCTAGGGTTTCTCTTCTTTTAATTTCCCTCATTGCTCTTTCAAGAAATCTGTAGACCGAAGAATGCCTTTGACCTCTAATAAGCATTTCGATGGCCTCTCTTGCTACATTAGCGTGTTCATAGCTTCCTATTATGGCTACGTATGATTCCTTTACTGAAATATATGTTCCCGTCATTTCCTCTAAGGTTTTACGTGCTTTACCATGCTCACCTATGATTCTAGCCTTCACCCTGGCTATGTGGTTTGGTTTATCACCTACATAGTTTTTCAAATCTATAACTATCAATACTTGATCCTCCTCTAGAATTCTAAAAGCTCTTTCAGGGCTAAACCCGTATGCTATTGCCATGACAAAATCTCTTGCTTTAAGCAAATTAACAGGGTTAACGTTTGCTCCTTCAGGCTCTATTATCACAGTTCCATTAACACTATCAACTGTTATTCTTGTCCTTGTTCTCCTCATTAACTCTCTTTTCACTTCACCTTGCTTTCCTATTAATACACCTATTCTTTCTACAGGTATTTTCGTATAGATTCTAGTAACTTTAGGTTCTACGGAGCTCATTATTCTAACCTCTTACCAGTAATTTCTTCAAGTAGTTCGTTTAAATTATGTGTTTCTATACCTACATCATCTCTGAAATACCTGATAATGTTTTTAATATCTCTTATCAGGAAATACATTGCCATAGGATGGTCTAAGGTAACTGCCTGGCTAACATCAATTATTACAGGTTCGCCACCATAAAGCATTATGTTGTACTCACTCAAATCTGCATGAACAAGCTTAGCCTTATTATACATGAGCTTTATGTAGTGAACTATTTTCTCATATATTTCAACATATTCTTCATCTGTAAGTCTTACCTCCTTTAAAAGTGGTGCTCGAATGCCGTTTTCCCCAATAAACTCCATAACCAAAATATTTCTGTAAGCATAATATGGTTTAGGTACCCTTACGCCGGCCTCATACATTCTCTTTAAATTCTTGTACTCCTTCTGAACCCATTTCAAAATAAGTTTTCTAAGATCCCCACTCATAGATTCGAATCTAGGATCTCCTATAATGTACTGTCTTATGCTTTTCCTAAACTCAGCAGTTGTTGTTAAGTATATTTTTACTGCCACATCTTCTCCTCTCCTATTCTTAGCCCAGTATACTCTTGCCTCCTTCCCTGCACTAACAACACCAAACATCTTATCAATATATCCTTTGCGAATAACATGATAAAGTGCTAGAAGAGTTGGTGTATCAAAAACTTCTTCTACGACTTCGTAGTAGTCTTTATCCTTTACCCTCTTCTCTTTTCTTCTCTTAACTATATTTTACCCACCCTCTTATTCTTCAACAAGCTCCTCTACAACTATAATTCCTTTGGCTGCAAGCTTCCTTATCTCATCTCTTGAATACCTGTAAATAATGTCTCCTCTTTTTTCAGGCTGGAAATCCCATATAGACACTAGTACATAGTCTCCTTCTTTTATCCAAACTCTTTTCTTCATACGTCCAGGTATTCTACATAACCTTGTTTTACCGTCAAAACACTTAACTTTAGCTTTTTCATGACCTAGAAGTTTCTCAACAACACCTATGGTTTCTCCTTCCCCAGGCACAGGAGGTTCTTTAGGTTTTTCTTCTCTAATCTTCTTTTTAGGCACTCACATATCACCGAACTATGCCTATTTCTCTATCTTTTTCCTAGAACATAAGGTTTGCCGTTAATAATTATTGCTCTCAGTTCTTCACCTACACCAACACTATAGGGTATTTTGGTTAAAGGTATTTCGTACATTTCATATTCTTTATCTACCCTAATAGCGTAAACAACAGTATCACTAACACCTACAACCAACAGTTTAGCTGTTGGGTATTCACTTGTTATTCTCTTAATCTCTCCTCTCCATAGAACCTCTACGGGCACGTTTCTCTTTTCGCCTGTACTTTCAGAAACTAGAACTACGTTTGTTCCACTTATCTTAAATACCTTGTATAGTTCATTTTCAAAAATTACGAGATCTCCTTCTAGAATTTCAGGTAGCCTAACAGTAATTATGAGCTTAGAAGTTCTTTTCCCTTCACGTGTTCTCCTTACATTTTCATGTGTTTCATGAATTTGTGCACCTGTTCTATGCTTTATCTTCAACGCTATTCTCCTTGCTGTTGTAAAGTCCACGGTCTTAATGTTAATTCCTTCCTTTAACTTCTCAATTTCTACAATGTTCCTCTCTCCTATTTCCCTTAGAATACCTTCTATAAGTATACCTTCTCTGCGAGATAGAGAAGTTTTCACAGACCTTACTTGCACAATTGCTTTATAAGACTTAGAAACCTTCATAAAACATACAGGACATAGTTCGTAAACAATGTTTACCTTTATATTTTGCCTTTCCGAAAAACTAAAGTCACCTACAGTAGTTGTAGCTTCAAGTACTGCTAAAAAGTTTCCACTTATTCTCTTAGGTATCTTTATTTCAACACCTATGTTAAACCCTTCAACAGAGGGTTTTACTTTTGCTTCCAGTTCTTCCCTTAGCGCGTTATAAATAACATCTTCTACTCTGTACACTCTTTCTACTGTTATCCATTTACCTCTCACTCTATAGGATAAACATCTAGGACAGATATGCAAGGTTATTTCTTTAGGAACAGTTAATATCCCATATTCTTCGAAGTAACACTTTACACATAGGTTACCTATAAACGGGAAGGATCCATTATATAACCTACCGCATTTCGCACAGAATCTTGACATGAGTTTTTCTCCTTTAATGTGCTAGTTTGATTACTGATACACTACTACTTAAAATTTCTATATCATTCTAACTATTTGCGCGTGAGGTACATTGCTAACATATATTACTGCGTCCGGATGTACAAGACCTTCTTCTATTGCTTTTGAAACTATATTTTTACCTACGAGGTTGGCTATCGTTGCTTCCTTTATCCTATCTAATGCTTCGTTCAAGGTAACTAGTTCACCTTTATAGAATTCTTCGCTAACATGGAGTACTACATTTCCCTCTCTAAAAATTCTCCCTAACACCTCTTTATCGCATGCAGCAACCAGTACCTCATGATCTACTGTAAATACCTTAACATACACTAGTTTTTCACTAGACATGCTAAACAGGCTCAACCGATGTTTCTGCACCGCAAGCCTCACATCTTAGAATCCATACTCTTCCCTTCCTCTCTAAAATAGTATCCCAAGAACCACACGTAGGACAGACAACATATTTCTTAACATATATTTCTAAAAGCCTGTTTAAGGTTGAAGATGAAACTCTGCCGTGAAGTGTAAGCGTTCCTGAAGATTCATCAATAGAGCCGGCAACACCTATTTTTCTAAGTAGGAATCTTGATAGGTGCTTTGGACTTCTACGTAATGTATCATATATGTCCTTAAAATTTCTTATCGTAGTATATGATCCTATAACAATAGCATTTACCTTGGGAAGTACAAATCTTTGTGCTCTACTAGCCTTCTTTGGCAGCGTAGCAAATGCTCTCTCAAGCAGGTAATCGTAGTCTAAGGTTTCCACAGCTGACACCTTTATATACTTCCTCTACTTTAACCTCAACTTTAAGGGAGTAAGTGTATCTAAAAAATTTTCGGGATAGAGGAATGAAAATATACTTAGAAAATTATGGATGCCCTTTGAATAAGGCAGATGGCCATTACATGCTTAACCTACTACTAAGCAGAGGACATACTTTAGTAGAAAACCCTGAGAAAGCCGATGTTATAATAATTAACACATGCACTGTGAGAAAAGACACAGAGAATAGGATGGTCAAGAGAATAGTAAGGTTAAGAAAGACAGCATTGAAGAACAATGCGAAGCTCATTGTTGCAGGCTGCATGCCTAAAGCACAACCGTACCTGGTGATGCGATATGCGCCCGAAGCTAGTATGCTCTCGCCACAAAACTACGATAAAATATTATGTGTTGTTGAGGAACAGGGTAAGGTTGTGCTTCTAAAGGGGGAAAGGAGAACAGATATAGTGCCTATGTTCTTTGAGAATGCAGTAGCTGCAATACCTATAGCCGAAGGATGTGTAGGTAATTGTAGTTACTGTATAGTTAAACTTGCTAGAGGTAAACTTAGAAGCTATCCTCCGAAGCTAATTATAGAGAAAGTAAGGGAGGCTGTAGAAAAGGGGGCTGTAGAAATAGATTTAACAGCTCAAGATACTGCAGCTTACGGTTTAGATTTAGGGATAAGATTAACTGATTTGCTTAGAGAAGTGGTTAAAGTAAACGGCAATTTCATGGTACGTGTAGGGATGATGAACCCTAACTTAGCTTATGAATTACTAGACGATCTTGTAGAGATTTATAAACATCCAAAAATATTCAAATTCCTCCACATACCATTACAAAGCGGCGATAATAGGGTTCTTAAAATAATGAATAGAAGATATACTATTGAAGAATTTAAAGAAATAGTTTATGAGTTTAGAAGGAAAATTCCTGAAATAAATATTACAACAGACATCATAGTAGGGCATCCGGGAGAAGACGAGGAAGCTTTCCAAAACACATTAAACATAGTTAAGGAATTGGAATTCGATAGAATACATATAGCAGCCTATAGTCTAAGACCTCATACAGCATCAGCATCTATGAAGCAAATACCAAGCTATATAGTAAAGGAAAGACTTAGAAAAATAGTTAAGCTAATGGAGGAAATAGCGTTTAAGAAACTTAGAGCATATGTAGGGAAAACAATTAATGTTCTTGTTACGGAGAAGGGAAGAAACAGAACAGTTATTGCTAGGACAGTAAACTACCACCCTGTTGTAATATTTGACCCCAGTATAAAGTTAGGTTCCCTAGTTAAAGTTAGAATAATAGACAATACATTCTACGATTTAAGAGGAGAAAAAGTATGTTAGGCTAAATGTTCAGAATACCATATTTACTTATAAACCTAAACTTACACTTCACTAATTAGGTGTCAACATTTTTGATGGACAAGATCAGAGAAATATTTGCCAAAGAACACTTTTCTGAGAAGCACAAAATAATGGCTGATATACTTAGGGTTCTATGCTTAACATACGGTAGGCTTTGGCTTTCAGAACTGGTTGGTGAAGTAAATGCTTTTCGAAGAACACTAGGAGAATTTGAGGAACTAAGTTTCGATAAAGCATTGAAATCCATAGAGGAGCTTGAAAAAATGGGTATAGTGTCTTCAGAGAGAAGAATCAGAAGTAGCTTCATATCCAAGTCAGGTATTCCAGATATACTGGTTAACTTAAACAATAGAAGCTCCGTTCTTACCGTTGTATTTTCTGATGAAAAATATGTTAGATATATCAGGCTGAGAGAGGAAGCATTTAGGGAACTTAAGAAATAAGCCTAAACACGTTTTGAGGACAATGACTTTATGGATATCTTAGCAGTAGCAGATATTCATAGCAGAATAGGTTATGTAAGAAGGTTAGTGGAAAAAATAGGAAAAGTAAATGTGGTTGTTATTGCAGGTGATATTACAAACTTCGGAAACGCGGATTTTGCTCTACACATAGTTTCGTTATTTCAAAAAATATGTAGAAACGTATTGTTTGTTCCAGGCAATTGCGATGATCCTAAACTAACTAGAATAGGTGATAAGAATAATTCGATTAATATTCACGGAAAATACTTTATTGTAAACAATATTGTTTTCCTAGGTATAGGCGGTTCCAACATTACACCCTTCCATACACCAATAGAATATTCTGAAAATGAACTCTGGAATATGCTTTCAAAACTTCTTAACATATCAGAAGTTAAAAAGTATAAAGTAAAAATACTTGTAAGTCACACACCCCCTTATAATACTAAATTGGACTTAACATTCCTTAAAACCCACGTAGGAAGCATCAGTATAAGAAGAGCAATAGAAACTCTAAAACCAAAACTATGTATTTGCGGACACATTCATGAAGCTAGAGGTGTGGATACCATAGGTGAAACAATAATTGTTAATCCTGGACCGCTTATGAGAAAGCAATATGCCCTAGTAAGGATAAGCGGAAACAAAGTAGATGTAGAACTAAGAACGTTGTAACATGGTGGGCCCGCGGGGATTTGAACCCCGGACCACCGCCTCGTCAGGGCGGCATCCTAACCGGGCTAGACGACGGGCCCCTAACTCTCAGTTTTTAGGTTAAATGGAGAATAGCTAATAATTTTAACTTATTTAGCTGTGAAAGTTTAATAGTCTAAAGATTTATATTAGTTTTGGAGAATGATGAGAACTTCCGACTCAGAAACACTACATGTTGACGCCCTGCGATGCTGACTTCATCTACTTACTATTTTCCTCATTACAAATTTATGTCCACAATAGTTTAAGATGACAATCTTTCCGTCTCTTGTAAGTTTCTCTATGGTTTCCTCAGGACTTAAACCGTGCTTCTCAAGAAAGCCGTACGCGTAATCTAATCTCATCGGATGAACGGACGTTATTGCCAATATGCTTTCAATAGGGTCTCTTATAGTTTTAAAGTCAGGCCCCTCATAACCTATTAGTAGTTCTACCTTATCTTCTCCTAAATACTTACTGAACACCGTATATGCTCTTAATACTGTCTCCTCTTTTGCAGGATGAACCCATCTCTCAGCAGGAGGCCTTGTAGGTATAGCTATATATGCTTTGTATGGATCTATGCTTTTTATGAACAAGGCTATACTTTCTATTTCCTCTAGCTTATCATTTACGTTCTCTATGAGCATTGTTTCAGTAATGATTTTACCTCCATACTCTCTTGAAAAAGCCCTTATACCCTCTAGTATTGTACTGAGGGTAAGTCCACGATGCGGTCTATTTATTTTCCTAAATGTTTGTTCCTTTATTGCATCTACTTTTATAGATACTAGGTCTGCTTTTTGCAGATCATCTCTAACATCTTGTCTTGAAAGTAGGGATCCATTTGTTAGAACAGCTAATGGTATATTCACGTTTTTCCTTATTTCCTTAAGCTCCATACCTAAATTAATGTCTAATGTCGGTTCACCATCAGGTACGAAAGTTATGTAGTCTATGTTTTCCTCACCTATGTTTCTTACAGCGCTTACAACCTCCTTAACTATGTCACGCCATGGATAGAAAACTCTTCTATGAATAACTAAGTTGGGTGTTCTACCTAGTTGACAATATATACATGAGTATGAGCAATGTTTAGGAGGTATGTTGTTTACTCCTAGGGAGCGTCCAAGCCTACGGGAAGGTACAGGACCAAAAACGTATTTCAAATTGATCAACCATATTCTAAGAGGGCTTAAGTGATAATTAAGATTTAGCTATGTTTAGACTTTAAGAAAGAAAACTATATGGTGGGCCCGGGGGGATTTGAACCCCCGACCACCCGGTTATGAGCCGGGCGCTCTACCGGGCTGAGCTACGGGCCCTCTAGTGTCAATATTTAAATTTTGTTTTAAATTTTTAAGTGTTACCTTTAATTCCCTAATACTCCCAGCGCCACGACTTCAGATATTCTTCTTGCTCCTTGGTTAACTTGTCTATTTCTATGTTCATTGCCTTTAGTTTTAACTCAGCAACTTTCATGTCTATTTCTTCTGGAACATTATATACTCTAGCCTTTAACTTACCCTTATGTTCAATAATGTATTTAACTGATAATGCTTGGTTAGCGAAGCTCATATCCATAACTTCACTTGGATGTCCTTCAGCGGCTACTAAGTTTACAAGTCTTCCTTCCGCTAGCAAGTATAGTTTCTTACCGTTTTTTAGCATGTACTCTTCTACGTTGGGTCTTACTTTTCTCTTGGAAATACTTAGTTCTTCAAGAGCCTTCAAATTTATTTCGACATTGAAGTGTCCTGCATTTGCGAGTATTGCGCCATCCTTCATTAATTCTAAATGTTCTTTATCTATTACGTTAATGTTTCCTGTTGCTGTTACGAAAATATCGCCTACTTTAGCGGCTTCCCTCATAGGCATAACTTTGAAACCATCCATAACTGCTTCTAAAGCTCTTATAGGGTTGACTTCAGTTACTACTACATTAGCTCCCATACCCTTTGCTCTTAGGGCTATTCCTCTACCAACCCAGCCATATCCTGCTACTACAAATGTTTTACCAGCTATTAAGATGTTGGTTGCTCTTAAAATACCATCTATCGTGCTTTGTCCTGTACCGTATCTATTGTCAAACAGGTATTTCGTATACGCATTATTTACGGCTATTACTGGGTATTTCAGAACACCTTGCCTTTCCATGGCTTTTAGTCTAATAACTCCTGTTGTTGTTTCCTCAGTTCCACCAATAATATTCCTAGAGATATCAGGATATTCTTCATGTATAAGCGTATGTAAGTCTCCACCGTCATCTAAAACTATGTCTGGAGAATGTTCAGCTGCTATTCTTAAATTTTCCCTATACTCTTCCTCTGTCTCTCCCCTCCATGCATAAACACTTATGCCTTTCTTAGCTAGAGCAGCAGCAACGTCATCCTGTGTAGATAGTGGATTACTTGCTACGAGTAGTACATTAGCTCCCCCTGCTTTTAATGATTCAACAAGGACCGCAGTTTCCTTGGTTACGTGGAGGCAAGCACTAATTCTCAATCCCTTTAACGGTTTTTCCTTTCTGAAGATGTTTTCAATGATGCTCAGAACAGGCATATGCCTCTTAGCCCACTCTATTTGCAAGCTACCTTTACCAGCTAAATTCAGATCTTTAACCTTAAATCCCAAACTAAACACCCTCGCCTAAGTTGCTTAATAGAGAAAAGGAGATAATAAATTTAAAACCCTAAAACATATTCTATA
>CAZBXI010000047.1:7123-9280 GCA_964496035.1 uncultured Desulfurococcales archaeon | reverse complement strand
GGTTCTACTGTAGCTATTGTCTTGATTTTACCCTAAATTACCCCTAATGGCTTTCTTCTTATAGTTCTTTTAAGGTATTTTACTTTTTCCGCTTTAGCTTCTAGCGGTTGTTGTTTATCTCTCCTATCATCTACCATTATTGTCGTTATTATTCTTTGAACTCCCATTGCGTGTAGTGTGTCATGTATTTTCCTTAGAACCGTACCTAGTTGTTCAAGGCTTGGGATTTCGAAGCTCGTTTCAGCAGGTCCTACTATTGGCTTATATCCTAGTTCCTCCAGAATTTCTACTGTTTTTGCTACGTAGTGTGATATGCTTGTTCCTACGCCTAAAGGTATTATGGTTATTGACACATGTATCATAGCTGTTTGCCTCAACTATAGTTTAATACATATTCTTGCTGTAGATGTTTTCGGTGTTGAGGCGAACTAGCTGTGGAAAGAGCTGAGGTAATTGTTTTTGGTGAAGGCGCTAAGAAGCTGCGTGAAGGCGCTTTACTATTATTCAACAAGTGGATTCGTGGAATTCGAGGGAAACCTAAGCCCGGAGATTTGGTTAACGTATATGATGATGTAGGAGAGTTTTTAGGTTGCGGACTATATGAAACCGTTGGTCCCGTAGCTGTTAGACTATTATCCCATAGCGAGTTCTACGGTGACAGGTTTGAGCTTTTCATGAAGCTCTTCGAAAAAGCTCTGAGAAGAAGAAAGATTATCGGATACTTTGACACGGGTTTTTACAGGCTCATAAATAGTGATGGAGACCTCGTACCTGGGCTTATAGTTGACGTGTACAATGACATTATAGTTGTTCAGTCTTCAAGCCAAGCTATAGATAAGGCATTGGGGGATATTGTTAGTGCGCTTACGGAAATTTATGGTAAAGGCATTACGATATTCGAGAAAAGCGATCAGAAAAGTAGAGGCGATATAGGGCTACCATTTAGGAGGAGGTTTCTGAAAGGACGTAAGGAGGAGACTGTAATTAGGGAAGGTAATTCGAAATTTATAGTTAATGTTGTTCATGGCCAGAAGACAGGTTTCTTCCTAGACCAGAGAGAAAACAGGTTGTTTCTTGAGAAAATAGTTGAACTCGGTGTTAAAGTTCTCGACCTTTTCTCATATACCGGAGGTTTTGGGATACATGCAGCTAATGCTGGAGCTAAAAAGGTTGTTTTTGTGGAATCGGATCGAAGAGCTGTTGAAATTCTTAAAAGAAATTTAAAGCTGAACATGGTCAGCGATTATGAAATTTATAGCGTAGATGTATGGGAAGCTTTACCAAGGATCGTAAATGAGAAATTCGACATAATTATTGCTGACCCTCCTGCTTTCATACCCTCTAAGGAACATTACGACCGTGGTAGTCGAGCTTATCTTAGACTTTTCAGCTATGTAGCTAAGATGGTTAGGGAAGGTGGTATTGTTTTTCTTAGTAGTTGCAGTTATTTCCTTGGAATAGGCGATTTCCTGAAGCTAGTGAATAAAGCGTTTAGAAATCAAAATAGGGATTACACGTTCTTAGGTGCTATTAGAGGAGCTGCTATGGACCATGTATTCAATTTTGAGTCGAAGTATTTAGACTATCTTAAATCTGTTTTCATTGAAATTACATAGCCATGTTTTTAAAGTGAAACTCTACAATATATCTATTGGAGGAAATCGTAGTTTATGGTAGGGTGATTGTTTTGAAAATTACAAAAACTTTTAGTATTAAAGGTGATGCTGAGAAAATTTTTGATTATCTAGTGGAATATTTTACGTTTAAACTTGACTTCCCATACAGGATTAGAAGAGTAATACCTTACAGAATAGAGAATATTTTCATACCTAAAACAATAATTTTCGAACGTGGAAGCAGCATGGCATCATTTACTGGTGCGAGAATTGAGAAATGTAAAACGACATTAAGAGTTACTTTAACTTTAAAACCTGAAGGCGAAGTTACAATAACATGCGATTACGACGTGAAAACCTACGGTACTCCATTGGCGAGCGACATAGCAGTATTGGAGAGAGAAGCAGAGAACATGATTAAGTACGTTACTGAGTCAGGAATTTAAGTGAGCCATGGAGCCGCCGCCGGGATTTGAACCCGGGACCTCCGCCTTTCTAGAAAGGAAATTTACCAGGGCGGCGCCTTGTGCCTCTAAACCCT
>CAZBXI010000047.1:4665-7023 GCA_964496035.1 uncultured Desulfurococcales archaeon | reverse complement strand
TAGATTTCTTCAAGTTTTTGCTCGGCTATTTTCTTTGCTTCCTCGAGTATTTCTTTTGCCTCATAGCTTGTTGCTACATAGTATTCTATAGTTACCCTAGTAAATTCTCCTAGGTCTAGTAATGAAGAATATATTAGTTCTTTTACAGTGCTTATTTGATATGCTATTTCCGGTTTAACTTTCATTAAATCTCTAACTATTTTCCTTAAAACGTTTAGTGCAGGAGCTAAAATTATTAGTGCTTCGCTCATATCGGATAGGGTATCTAGTTTCAGCTTTACTTTCTCTAATATGTTTCTTGTCATTACTAGCTTCTTTATCATCTTCTGGACTTCATAGATTTCATCCCTAATTAACCTTACCTCACTATACATACCTACTTTTTCAAGGTCTTTAGAGCGTTGTTTAAGAACGCGTATTCTGTTTTTAAGAAAATGTATATGTTTATCAACGCTGTTTACTGTTGAAGCTATCATTGTAGATGCCATTCTAAGCTTTCTAAGCGCTAATGTTATCCTCTTAGTTTTTAAGTCCTCGAATCTTCTCTTTTTCTTACCGAAAATCCATAGCACCATACTAACCGACCTCTTCCACAGTTTTCTCTTCCACACTTGCTAGTAGCGGCTTTTGCGCCTCTACCTCTTTTTCTCCCTTCATTATAATGACCCTCCTTGGATATGGTATTTCAACATTATACTTCTTAAACTTCTCATATATTGCCCATGTTAGGTCGCTTTCGATAATCGGCTTTATCCATGGATCGTTGATCCATGCTAGGAGCTTCAAGTTTATGCTGAAGTCTCCAAACCCTGTGATTATCACCTGAGGTGGGGGTTTATCTAGGACTTTGGGATGTTCTCTAGCTGCTTCTATCATAGCTTTTATTGCATTATCGAGATTGCTTTCGTAACTAATACCAACTATTACTGTTGCTGCAACCAATTCGTCAACCATACTGTAGTTAACTATGTTAGAGTTGAGCATGTTGGAGTTAGGTATTGCTATTTTCCTACCGTCTCTTAATTTCAGAATAGTATGTGTAAGTTTAATATCTTCAACTGCCGCTACTTCACCATCGTATTCGACCATGTCACCTACCTTTACTGCTTGGCTAAATACTAGAATCATACCAGCAATGGCGTTACCTAAACTGCTTTGAGCAGCTAAACCGAAGATAATACCTAGAATACCTGCTGCTACAGCAAAATTAGTTATTGTAAGTGCAATATCAGGATATAGGGTTTTGAAAACACTATAAACCATAATTATGATTGCTACTGAAGTTGAGGTTTTAAGTAGAAGTATTAGGATTGAGGCTAAGCTTGGCTTATTCTTACCTACTTTCTCCTTTATGAACTTCGTTGCAATCTTAGTTGCTTTATACAGTATTATCGTTGCTATTGTAAGGAAAACTACTGTGCCAACACTAACTGCTACAGCTACCGGATCCAATGTTGATAATCACCGCTACACTAGGTTTTTCTCGAAAACATAGTCCTTAATCATAGAGAATAAAAGGATTTACACTAAGTATTACTAGTCAAAATACTTAACCATGTACGGGCTTGTTGAATGTCTAAAATATCCGAGCCTTCTATAGTATTCTCTAACACCAATACCCGATATTATAATCATTTTCTTAGCATCGAATTCTTCCACAGCTATTCTCTCTGCTTCTCTTAGCAGTATTCGCCCCCAGCTTTTATGTTGCCATGCAAAAATAGGTTTCTCACCTATTGGAACCTGGGGCCCATAGACATGAAGTTCCCTAATTATAGTTGTTTTACTATCGATTTCTGGTCTATGAGCTTTTTCCGAAGGAATTCTTAGTCTTAGAAACCCTATGAGAATATCATTTACGACATCTTCTACAGAAAGAAATATTTCTATGCCTCCACTTGCCTCGTAGTCTTCTCTTAGCAGCTTAATGTTTTTCAAGTCAGGTTCTACACCTTCTTTCCACATTTTAAGGCCTACTTCTCTAAACCTTATCTCCCTACATGGAATACCTTTCTCTAAGACCCTTTTCTCAACAAGCTGTCTTAAATTCCCCTTCTTAGGCCCAGCAATTATTAGAGGTGCTGGTACATCTCTTTGAATTCTCATTATTCTAACCCATTTAGGGATATACTGGTACATTTCAGAGATAAGTTCAACAGCTTCTTCATCAGTTAATGCCTTGTATTTTCCTTCTTTCCATAGTCTATAAAGGCCTGTTCCTTCTATGACTAATGTAGGATATATTTTAAGCATATCAGGTCTGAAGTCCGGATTCTCAAATATCGTTCTTACCATTTCCAAGTCTTTATCAAAATCGCTTCCTGGGAGACCAGGCATAATATGATATGCTACTTTGAA
>CAZBXI010000047.1:0-4565 GCA_964496035.1 uncultured Desulfurococcales archaeon | reverse complement strand
TCTAAAGCCATTGTTATAAACCATTCTTGGTAGTCTAAGGGCATGGCAGGAAATGTTCCACCCATAATTATTAACTCTACTTTACTAGGAGTATGGCCTATCTCAATATACTGTCTTAGTCTTGTCCGAACCTGATTGTAGGGATCGAATTTATTGTATATGGCTCTCATAAGCGCCGGTTCTTCACCTATGTAGCTCTGTGGAGTATTGCATTCGGGTCCTCCAGGACAATACATGCATTTACCATGAGGACATGGGTAGGGATGCGTCATAATGGCTACTATAGTTACACCTGAAAGTGTTCTAACAGGTCTCTTCCTTTTGGCTAGAAATCTTTGCGCTTCAGTTTGATACTCCATTACCTCTACTTACACCCTAGCGCGAAGTAGTTTTCAGCTAATAGTTTAGATTTTATTCTAAATCCTCCGTATTCTAGGAGTACTAAACCTGCACTTCTAATTAAAGATTTAAGTTCCCAAGGCGTAAATAGGTGATAGTACCTATAGTACGTCTCTCCTTTATATCTCCATGGAACGTAAATATCTCTAATACTTTCCTCCTTACCTAGGAGTTTAAGAATAGCTCTTCTCAAGATTTCTTTTAGAAATCTTTTTTGGAAAAGAGCCCAAACAGTTACAATTACTTTTCCATTAGGTTTAAGTACGCGTTTAGCTTCTAAAATTGTTCTTAACCTAGCTTCCCTTGATGGTAGGTGATGTATTGATGCTATGTAGGCTAACCCGTGGAAAGCATTATCTCTAAAAGGTAGAAATTCTAAGTCAGCTTCTACTAGGTCTGTTCTTCCATAAAGTCCTCTCTTTTTCAGTCTCTTTGCAGCAATTACCAGCATTTTTCTCGAAATATCTACGCCAATAACCCTAATTTTCTCCGATTTCTCCAAAATAAACTGAATATTTTGACCAGGTCCGCAACCCATATCGCCAAATACTTTAGTTCCGAAGTTAATTGGTTTTAAAACTATATTCCACGGTTTAAGCCTAGTGTAAGCATAACTTTCCGCTATTTTATCAAATATTTCCCTTACGCTACGCTTAACGTGGAAATCGTACGTAGAGTTCATGGCCATAACTTTTAAGGTTTTAGTAGTTTTTCTATTTCAACTATTATGTTTTTTACCGAGGTCTTGCTTGAGAAAATTACGGGAGAAGCATAAACAACCTTTACTTTCCCATCAGCAACTCTTAAGTTCTCTATATGTGAATTCTCTAAATGCTTCCTGATATTCTCAACTATGGGGAGAATAATAACTTTTCTTACACCATGTTCAACAAGACGTTCAATATCTTCTTTCGTAGGCTTAGTTCTAGTTACAACAACCTCAACTATGTCTTTAAAGTAGGATGAAATTTCACTTAACATACTAGTAATTTTCCTTAAAGTTTTATCGCTAGGTGCTAGCAGTATTATGGCAATAGGCATTGCTTATTTAAACCTCAAAACATACCTTATGGAACTGAGAATATATTTTTATCCTTTCGAACAAATCGATCAGACAAGGAGGAAAATAGAGGACAACATATTGCCTCATTACCTGGATTTCGAAGTAGTATGGTTTGACTCTTTAGGAGCTAAGTCCTCTTGCTTACTTGTCAAAACACCTGATATTAGAATACTTATAGATCCGGGAATCGCAGTTATGCATCCGAGTTTCCCGGCACCTAGACAGGCTAAGATTAAATGGTATAAGGAGGGTTATGAGGCAATAGTCAAAGCATCTAAGAAAGCAGATATTATCGTAATAACACATTACCACTACGATCACTTCACAGACTTCGACAAAGACATTTACTTTAAAAAGAAAATTCTAGCTAAAGATCCTAACGAATATATTAATGACTCTCAAAGAGGTAGAGCTAAAAGATTTTACAGGAATTTGTACTCGAGCTTCGGCGTTGAAAATGTAGAACTATTAATGCAAAAACCTATTACAAGAAAATACCCTAACCCGTTAAATGAACTACCTATTGCGATAGCCAAGAATTTCGGTGATTACAATAAAAGGAGAAAGGAACTTCTCAACAAGGGGTTTGAGTGGTTCAAGAAGAGGGCAACCAAATGGAACACTTATCCTCGAATACCAGAACTCAAACTAAACCATGTAGAGGTAGTTTTCGCTGATGGCAAGGAATTTGTTTTTGGAGAAACAATAATTAGGTTTTCTAAGCCTCTGTTTCATGGAATAGAGTTTTCAAGATTAGGATGGGTAGTAGCTGTAGTAGTTAATTATAAGGGGGATAAATTACTTTACACATCGGATCTCAACGGACCTATAATAGAAGACTATGCTGAATGGATTATTAAAGAAAACCCTAGAATACTTGTCCTAGATGGGCCAGCAACATACATGCTAGGATACACATTGAACCTAATAAACTTCAGAAGAACAATAGCCAATGCTTTAAAAATAGTTGAGAAAACAAACATAGAATTGATGATATACGATCATCATTTAACAAGAGAACCTAGGTTCAAGGAGAGAACAAAAGAAGTTTGGATGTTAGGGGAAAAATTAGGCAAAAGAATAGTTACAGCTGCTGAGCTTCTTGGCGAAATACCAGCCGTTTTACTCTACAAGTAAGTTCGTATTTACTATAGTAGATAAAAACTTAATAGCCGCTACGTGAAAGTTCTAGTTGAGACCATTACTTATGGTGAAGATTTATGAGCAAGGTAAAAACGCTAAGCTATTTAATCATTCTAGCATTACTATTGCTAACAATAAGTACTTCAACAGTTATAGCAGAAGTAGAGTTCTATGCTGAAATAGTAAAGTATCCGACGTTGGCATATCCTGAACCCGTGCTATCTGGTGAGGAACTAGAGGTAAGACTAGCATTAAGTCAAGACACTGCTCCAACAGACTTTACTCTAACAATATACAATGAGCTTAATGAATACGAACTTGAGTTCGTTAAAACAGAGTTCAGTAATGCATGGAAGGGCTGGGTAGCTTACTTTAAAGTCCCCAAAGATTGTAAAGAAGGTTTTTACTCCATGAAAATAGCGTTTACGGCGGGCGGAACAACATATGACATTGAGATGCCGAATAGTGTTTGGGTACTATCAGAGTGGCCTGATAAGATTAAACTGCTATATGTGGGTGATACGAAAACGCCTGGCGGCGAACCCTACTGGAAGGAGTTTGTAAGAGAAGTTAACTTACTTAATCCGACAATGATGATTTTCAACGGTGATGAAGTTGAAAAGCCAAGCATGAGAACTGCTTGGAAACTATTCTTACAGCATTGGCTCGAACTTAGAGTACCATCCTATGCTGGTATTGGAAACCACGAATATGATGGTCCAGGTGTTGCTAAGATTTGGGAGCGAATAATGGGCTACAGGAACTACACCATAGTAGTGGGGAACTTCTTATTCTTAATGCTTGATACGGGAATGGAAGGCTGGATGTCCTTAGACCAGATCAAGTGGGCTGAAAAAGTTGTAAAGGAGAACCCAGAGAAAGTGAAAATCCTTGTTATGCACCATCCACTTTTCGGGTACAAGATTAAAGATAAGAAAATAGATGTAATTGAGGTAAGCACTATTGACGATTTCGATAAGTTATTTGATGAAGGCTACATTTACGATAGTTGGTCAAAACATAAGGAGGAAGCTAAGGAATTATTTAAACTGATCCTTGAAAACGATATTAGACTTGTCTTATGCGCACATACCCATACAGATATAACCAATATAGTAAAGTATAAGGGGAAAGAATATTACTTTATAACAACTGCTGGAGTACCCTACGATGTAAGAGAGTTCGACCAGAGAAACTTTAGACTTATAAACATATATGCTAACGGCACTATAGATGTTAAAAGCCTGTTCTACAATGGGAAATCATGGACGGACTATCCTAACGGCATACCTTTAGATACAGGTGAAGCTATTAAACCATACAAGATAGGTTACATAGAGTACTACTATGCTCCTGTAAACGATGGTTTAAGACACGCTGTTTCATTTAAAGTTAAAAACGAATTAGATCATAACTTCTACGATATCAATATATGCTTTAGAGTAGCTGCTGATGTAGATTTTGAAAAATATAAGATCATACCTGAACCAGAAAAATACGATGTAGTACAAGTAGACAACTATTACTATGTATCAATATATGACGTAGATTTACCTGCAGGTGCAGAATTGAAATTCACTATAGCCTCCGAAGACGATAACGTACCGCCTACAATAGAGCGTGTAAAGATGAGGAGTGAAGAAGGATGGTGGATTGGAGACCTATACGTTACTGACTTAGAGTGGGGAGTCGACAAAGTTAAGGTGGAATACACAGTTACCGGTGAAAAATGGTTGGAACCGGAACTTTACGACTTCGTAGAATCCTTTGAAAACGGCACATTAATGTTTAGCTTCTGGATTAAAGGAACAAGTCTAGAAGATGGTGCTAAATTCAGGATAGAGGTTAAAGACTTCTATGGAAACAGTGTAACAAAAGAGTACACATTCTACAAAGATAAGGGTCTAGTACCTGTAGAAGTAACTCCTACACCGTCTCCTTCGCCTACACCTAGTCCAAC
>CAZBXI010000046.1:0-10277 GCA_964496035.1 uncultured Desulfurococcales archaeon | reverse complement strand
ATAGCCAAGCTACACGGGAAGAAGGTAAAAATACTACTACTCCACGAAGAAGACAGCTCATGAGGAACATATAAAATAATATGCGTTTATATAAAACCTGCTACGGCTATTACGGCACTACTAGTGCTGCATGCGGCTTCGATGAAGAATCTGACCAATTATTCATAGCTATGGCAGAAACTTCATCATGGGATCCAATAAAAATATTATGGATGGGATTCGCATACTAAATAGTGGGAACATTAAAAGGAGGCAGATAAGGGTAAGCATGTTAGTAACTGTAAAACGTTATAATAAAGTAATTTCACTAGCAAGTATAGCCGTGTTTTTTCTAATCATTATAATATTGTTCTTTAAACCGTTTAAAAGCCCTGAACCTCCATGGGCATTTGAAGGTGCATATACGGAATATGTTTATCCAAACAATATGTCGATAAGATTTGAAATAATTAATGTATCAAATAATGTTTTCTACTATAAAACCATAACATACAATAATAGTCTACCTCTTAAAATAGAAGTTAAAGGACCCTTTAATATATCAGATGGAAAATTCCCCTTCATTTCCCCTATAAACCCTGCAAGGACTATAATAAGAGCGTTTACATATAAACCCCACAAGTCTGAATACATAATTATAAAACCATTAAAAGTAGAAATAGAATTCAATGGAACAGGGAACATAGTGACTCATATAGGTAAAAGACTATGCGATGTTTACATTGTCCACGCAAGAACAATTATTGTGAATAAAGTAACAAATGATGTGAAAATGATTAACCAGACAATCACCGTTTATATTGATAAAGTATTAAACATAGCAGTTAAGATCATTTCTACATCCTTTATAGATGATCACGTAGAAACGATGGCTCTAGAACTTTCACGTACGAATATAATTGCATTTAATTAATCATTAAATATTCGTAGGCCGTCGGATAAGAGCGTATCATTTACACTTTGAAGAGCAAACGTATAAGTAATTTAAGGTACGTGCTTTCAGAAGCTTTCTTTCAAGCTATTTAACTAAATTCAGAGAAGGATGAGGCAAAAAACATATTTTAAGAGAGTTGTGAAAGCTCAAAAATAGTAGGTTGTGTCCAATCAGTGGTGGAGTACCCTTGAAACCGAAATCTAATAGTGGGACAATAGAGGTTATTGTTGGACCTATGTTTGCAGGTAAAACTTCTGAGCTTATACGTAGAATTGTTAGGGAGAGTTATGCTAAGAAAAAGGTTGGTATTTTTAAGCCATCTATTGATGTTAGGTATAGTAGGGAAAATGTGGTATCGCATGATGGTTTATCTTATCCTGCTTTCGTTGTTCCTATAAGTAAGGAGGGTGTTTGGAAAATATATGAGCTTGCTAAGGAAAATGATTTAGACGTTGTGGGTGTTGATGAAGCACACTTTTTCCCACTAGAACTCGTTAATGTCTGCGAGAAACTTGCTAATGAAGGTGTTAGAGTTATTGTTGCTGGGTTAAATCTTGACTTCAGAGGAGAACCTTTCGAAACAGTTAAGGAGCTTTTAGCTAGAGCAGACGATATAACGTATTTAACAGCGGTATGTACTGTTTGCGGAGCACCAGCAACTAGAACCCAAAGATTAATTGATGGAAAACCAGCACCCTACGATAGCCCAAGAATAGTAGTTGGTGGAAAAGAACTCTACGAAGCAAGATGTAGAAAACACCATGTAGTGCCCGGTAAACCATAAACTCTAACTACATTTCCTTAACAGTTAAGACATCATTAACCATAGTTGCTACAAAGTATTTCTTAGAAACTCTGCGAAGGGTTTCGTTAAGCCCACCTATCATTACCGTTATGAGTTCAGCATTAGCTTCTTCAAGGAAGCTTTTAACAGTGTCTTCATGGACGGCATCGATACCATCGGTTATTAAGACTATTGTAGAAACCCCTTCAACTCTGTTTTTAACTATATCTCTACATGCTGTATCTATAGCTTTAGCTATCCATGTACCGCCACTGCTGATTATTGTTAGTAGTGACATAAATAATTCTTGAATTTCCTTAGGTCTTGCTCTTCTACGAACTCTTATTAGCTCATGAGGCATATAGTCAAAGAATCTAAGATAGAATTCCCTGTTTTCCTCTCTAGACTGTTTAAATAAAGCTAAGGCAATCGCTCTAGCCCAAACAGTTTTCTTACCTATCATACTACCGCTGTTATGGACAACGAACTTGTTAGCTACAAAGTAATGATCCTTATTTAGCATTATATCCCAGACTTTTTCCCTACCATGATAGGTGACTTTTCTAACCCTAGATAATGCTATTTTGAATTCATTCTCATGATCTATGTGTAACAAGTAGTCTCCTCTACGTAAATTAGCTACTATAGTTTCGTATAATACATTATTCCTTATCACTGGCAGAGAATGGTTAGGGGTAACGTAGAAAGAACCATGCTCTGTTTCAACCTTATAAACGTCTCTTAAACCACTATAAATGACCTCTTTAATTTTCGCCCTAGATAATACTGGCTTAATCCTATCGATTTCGAATAAGCTATCCCTATATGATGATTCAACGTTAAATTTTAAGCTCAGTACAGTGTCTCCTTCACTAACTGTTTCAATATTGTCTGTAGAACCATCGCTAAATGTGATTAGTGTACCGCTTGCTAGGCATTTATCAAGTAGAACATATAGTGGCCCTACTTTCTCTATGAGAATTCTCTTTCTAAGAAGAAGCTCGCTGTCAACAAGTTTCTTGTAGAAAACATCATCTTCTAATGTTAATTCGCGTGGTAGAATTCTTGAAATATCCTTACCCAACGTTACTCCATCGTAAACTCCATGTTTATGGTCTCGCTTCTCCTTATGAACTATAGTTATTGTCTTACTGAGAACATGCTTAACATTTTTAAGGATTTCAGTAACGTAGGCTGTTTCAGCTAGTTTTAAAGCTTCAACGAGGAACTCACCGGATGTGAAAAGTCCAGGGTATTTGCCGGCTCTACTTCCAGAGGCGATACTTTTTAGTTCTCTGACATTGTTTGCTATTTGCTCTGCTTCACTATGTGCTTCCTGAATAGCTTTTTCTAGAACCTTTTCCTCAAGTGTTGACTCGCTAGGTATAGAGGAGTAATTTATGTTTTTTCCAAGAAGATAGTTTATTAGGTTATATAGTGTTTTTGCTTTAGAAGGACTCTTCGATGTTTTTGCTTTCTCAAATTCCCTCCTGAGAGCTTCTATAAGTTTTTTAAGAAATGAAACAGTATAGGCGAAGGAAATATCTACATCAACCATGGTGTCGTATTTTAGTTTAGCGTAGTCTTTAAGGTTCATAAGCTTTGAAATAATTATCTTGTTAAGGAATAGGATTTTATCTTCAAGCTTATCTTTAGCTTTAGGGTACGGCAGATATAGTGTGTAAAAAACATCAACTGCTATACTTGGATTCACATCTCCCTTATACGTTTTCTTGTACGTTTTCGCAAGCTTATCTGCTCTGTAAACTACTATAGGACTCTCGTAGTCAACGTCTTCAAGAGCACCCTTGACTTTTCTTTCAAAATTCATAAGTCTTTACCATATAAACTTGATTTACTAACTAAGGAGTCTTTTATTTCGCCTATTATTTCGAGTAATTTCTCTACTCTATTAAGTACTTCATTATCATCTATAGCTTCTCTTGCTATTTTTCTTAGTTTTCTCTCAATGATGAGTAATTCTCTACTATAACTTATTATCCTGAAATCGTATGTTGGTAGTCTACGTATTTCCTTTCTAAGTCTCAAAATATTTCTTTCAAGAATTTCTAGGTCCTTAAGATATCTTGAGGGCAATCTTATTTCTTCAGAAACTATTGCTGCAACTTTCCCGAAATCATCTATTGTCTCAGGTATAACATATTTTAATACCATGAAATCTTTAGGTTCAACATAGTCTCTACCATTAAATACGGCATTCGCTGCTACTGCTTTTAACCCTTTAATTGCCCTCCTATCAGTAACTTGGATTCCTTGCTCTCTAAAGATTACTATTAGCCTAGCATACTGTTGTAAGATATCTTTTCTATCCTTGGTTTTTTCAAGAACAAAGTATACTTGCTCTTGTATCTTCTTAAGCTCAGATATTTCCATTACAGGTTCTTCTTCAATAACTCCTTTAAGCTCTATTTCTATACCCGCCTTGAAAAGCTCTTTAAGCTTACTTTCCGAAACAGGTCTTACATGGTGTCTAAATAGGAGCCTGTCGTATAGTGCTCTTAACTCTACTTCGTCCGGGATATCGTTGCTTGCACTAAATAAAGATATTAATGGTGACTGTATTTTCTCATCTCCGTTTATAAATATTCTTTCCTGTAGGAGTGAAAGCAATGTGTTTAAGATTGCTGTATTTGCATTGAATATTTCGTCTAGAAACGCTATCTCTGCTAACGGTAGTTTTCCTTCAATCCTACGCTTATAAATCCCCTTAGTTTTTAACTCATTAATATCTATAGGTCCGAAGAGCTCATCAGGTTCGGTGTATTTATTCAGGACGTAATAGAAGTATTTTGCCTTAAGTAATGATGCAGCTCTACGAACTATGGCCGATTTAGCCGTACCAGGTTCACCAATAAATAGTGCATGTTCGTTCGAGAGCAAAGATAGGACTATGACTTCTGCTTCCTCTTCTCTTTGAATAAAAGGTGCTGACAGGGTGTTATAGAATAGTTTAAGTTTTTCAAGTAATGGGTTGCTTCCTCCTTTCTTCATGAATTTAATGTTCCTTAAGAAACCCAATATTAACCTCCACTTATCCCTTAAGTAATACCTTGAATTATACTAAATAAATCCTATCGAAAATCAGCTTATAATGGGTGAGAAGTAATTTTAACTCATTACTAACTAAGGCTCTTTATCACCTTATCTAAAATGTGTGCTACATGTTCTCTCTATGTACCTTAGCTTAACTAGTCACCAGCAACTATTATTCCTCCTTTACCTCGAACACTTCACCTAAGGGGTTCGTGTACTTATTGCTTCTAATATGCAAGGGTATTTTCCCAAGTATTTCTCTATTCAAAATATTAAATTCCCTCCTAGCATATGCTTCAACAACTTTTCCAACTACAATGTTGTGATCTCCTGCTTCTACATCTCTAAGTAAAATACATTCTGCAACGGCTAAGGATTCTAATATTATCGGGGAATTAATCTTTTTAGCTTTAGTCATAGTTAAACCGGCTGCATTAATTTTGTTTGCAAAGTCTCTACCACTAACAGTGCCTAGGAAATGTATTTTGCTAAGGTGCTCTTTGGGAAGAATGTTTAAACTAAACTCTTTACTTTTAACTATAAGCTCATAGGTAAACCTTGTTTTCGCAATAGCTACAGCAACTATTGGAGGCTCTCTTGAAACGGGCATAACCCATGAAGCAGCCATGGCTGTGAGTTTATCCTTAAATCTTGAAGCAACAATAGTGACTGGTCGTGGATGAAGAATATAAGGCCACTCTCGAGAACTTATTCTTCTCCACAAACTCTATACCCAAGTGAAATACGTCTCGTTATAATTTAAACATAACCTAAATAAGTCTGTAATACTTTATTTAAGCCGATTTTGTAATTCGCAGCTTCTTAATGGTTTCAGGATATTCCTCAAGATATCCTGATGGTAAGTATGTAGCTTTAACATATATCTTTGAGAATTGAGGTTCAGCGGCTAATTCTACGTAATTTATGTTCTTAGCAATTTTTTCGGCTTTATATCTCCATTCCACGTTTTTAAGTAAAATACGGGCTCCAGAACCTGCAGTATTACCTACTACTTTTACTTTATTGACATTTATTTCTGGAAGTAGTCCTATTATTATCGCGCTTTCTGGATCCATATAGAAACCGAAGCTCCCTGCTACGTATATTTCATTTATATCTTTTCTGTTGACGCCTAGCTTTGCTGACAGTATTTTATATGCTGCTTGTATTGCGGCTTTAGCTTTCTGTACTTCTCTAATATCCTTTTGCGTAATCACAATGTCCTCTCCTATACTTGTTTCCTCTTTAAATGCTAGAACGTAAGCGTAACCCTCCGAAGCATAATACTTTATTCTCTTATGCTTTTTGATTACAAATTTCCCAGTATAATCTATTATTTTTGCTTTAAGCATTTCAGCTACAGCATCTATTATCCCTGAGCCGCAAATACCGGCTGGAGCTACATTCCCTATGACGCTTATTTCTGGTTCTAATGTCCCAGGATCTATAGTAACGCGGTTTATTGCTCCTTCATAAGCTTTCATACCGTATTTTATGTGTGCTCCTTCAAAAGCAGGTCCTGAAGCTGTTGATGCAGCGTATATTGCTCCGTTTTTCGAAATATATACTTCAGTATTTGTTCCTATGTCTAGGAACACGTATACTCCTTTCTTTTCAGTTAAGCCTAAAAGAAGAACACCCATAAGGCTGTCTGATCCAATGAATCCCCTCACTAAGGGGGGCATGTAGATTTTAGCATTTGGATTTACTGCTATTCTTAGCTCAGATGCATTAAACACTAGAGGTTCTCTCACAACTAGTTCGTAAGGTGATCTTCCAAGCTTCTCAGGGTTAATGCCTAGAAACGTATGGTGCATAACTGTGTTTCCTACAACAACTATTTCTACAATGTTTCTAGGTTTTATACCTCTTGTCTTGTATAACTTTGTCAAGAAGTTATTTAGCTCACGTATAAGTGTTTTTTGCAGCTCTACTACTCCATGTTCCCTAGCGTAAGCTACTCTTGAAATAACATCATCTCCATATCTTACTTGAGGGTTTTCAAAAGCTTCAGCTACTAGGGTTCTACCCGATTCCAAGTCAACTAGATATGCTGCTATTTTTGTTGTTCCTACGTCTAATGCTAAACCATATAATTTATCTTCTTCAGTAAAAACGTCGATTAATCCACATATGTTTTTAAATTTATACGTAATTGCGTGTATTTTCTCAGGTAAATCCTTTGCTAATATTCTTAACGTGTGTAAGCTTGCTGATACTTCTTCTCTAATACCTTTTACTATACTTTCTAATGTGCTAGCATGTTCTGAGGTTAGCGTTACTATCTTCCTTTCAATAATTTCCCTAGCTACAGCGGTTTTTAAAGGTACTTTAGGCTCGTATCCCATTATAGCGGCTATGAGAACTCTTCTTATTGGAACTTCAACTTCCGAGTCATCCAGTATCTTTGCTTGACAAGCTAATCTGAAACCTTTCTTTATATTTTCTAAGCCTAATATCCTCAATTCTCTACTACTTGGTTTAGAAAGACCATTCCTCAAAATTCTTACTTTACATTTACCGCAAACTCCAAGACCGCCGCAAACGCTATTTATGTTTAAACCAAGCCTAAGAGCAGCGTTATATACTGTTTCACCTTTAAGTACATCTATACACTTATTCATAGGCTTAAAACAAATTTTTGGCATGAACTTTTCCTCGACTTTTTTCTTTAAAAATACTGCTGAAGTATATTTTTTATCACTTTTTAGCCCAGGCATGTGCGTTTTAAATAGAGCTTACCATAGTGGGATTTATTTGAGCATATTACTGCAAAATATACTTCTTAGCTTCTCATAATTATACTCACAATTATATTAATTTGTCAGCATTAGTCTGTTTTTAATCTGTAAACAGTTCTACCTGCCTTCACTATAGACTCTATGTAGCCTAGTTTTTCAAGTCTCTTAAGCCTACGGTACAGTGGTGTTTTGGGTATCCTTGTTTTTTCCATGAGCTCGTATGCTGTCATTTCACCGTACTTTGAAAGTACCTGAATTATTCTCCTATCTCTTTCATCAAGTTCTACCTTTTCTTTCTTCTTACCCTTACCTCGTAATACGATAAATAAGATGATGGCAGCTATTAGAAATACTAAAGCTACAATCGCATATTGTGATGGTAATGGATATTCTTCAGGCTTAGGTTTCGGAGGAGTTATTTCCGGTGCAATAATGTACCTTATCTTTATATTTCCTTGGTTAAATTTAAAAGCTGGCTTATCCTCTACTAAGAGGAGTTCGAAGTCTTTTGGCTCAATATCGAACACTAGGGAGTTTTCGGGAAGTATAATTGCTAGGGGCCATGGAGTATTTACATTGAAAAACCATTCTTCACCAGATTTTTCCGTAAGACCACCAGTATAGTATGTTAAAATAACTTCTTCTGCTGGAGCCGTGAAGAACACGTGTGTTTCATTATGCTCTATGGTTAAAGGTGTTTCTTCAGCATAAGCTTCGATGTACATAGGAGGAGCATAGAGGGGTAAAATTATGTCCCTAGGATAATCAGATACTTTGACTACATAAGTAACTTTAGCAAGGCCATCGCTATAAACTTCAATAGTAACATTAACACTTACTTCCCCTTTAACTAAGGGAATAATTGAACATAGAAACGTAATTATGATTAAAAAAATTATTGTTTTTCTTATCAACGCTAACACCATACTTGCTTGTTTACACTGTTATGCTTAGTTTTATGTGGTTTTTGTTTTTTAGCTTATTCGCTATAAACTGATTCTATCCATTGAAGTATTTTGTCTATCTTCCCTATAATTGCTTTGGGTGGTCTGGGTAGTTTTTCTAGTCTCTCCTTTAGGTTTTCTAGGGAGGTTTTAGCTTTGTCTAGAGCGTTGTGGAATTCTTCTTCACTTATCTTTCCTTCTTGATATAGCTTGTACATTACGTGAAGTTTCATATCTATTTTCTCTAAGCAGAACACTAGTCTTGCTGCTTTCCTGAGGGCTATGTATCTGATCCTTCTACCTATCTCTATATGTATTTTACCTGAAACTGTAAGCAGTAGTTCTACGTATCTATGGAATCCCATGAATACATGTTTGTGTTCCTCAATTGTTGCTGTTATAGTGTTTAATGCTGTTTCTAGTTCAGATAGTGCTGTAAGTGTATCTCCTTCTTCTAGACTTGATTTTGCGTCTTCTACATGCTGCTTTGCTTCAACCATTGAATCTCTTAGCGCCTTTAACGCTACGGTTAGGTTTTCATTTATTCCTTTAGCTTCCGTGAAGTTTATTGCGTTCTCTAAGTACTTTACTGTTTTATCCATAGTGTCTATTATTTTACTCATAGTTTCTGATGCTTCATCAGTTTTGTTTTCCTCAATAGCTTCTATTGTTGCGTTGATTCCCCCGCTTATACCCATAATTACTCTTCCTAATCTTAGCAGTGAGAAGTTTACTAGGGTAGCTCTTCTCCATATTCCACCCGTAATCCTATGTAGGGACGATGTTGCCTTGGCTATGGCTTTAGGTGCTTCACTTATAAGCTTTTTAACATCCGTTACATTATAGGTGCCGCTTTCCACAAGTTCTCTAGCTTGAATTAAAAGATTCTCTGCATTATCTATGTTTTCCTTTACCTCGTCAGGTACTTCAATACCCTTATCCTCAAGCCAGTTAACGATGCTTCTAAGTCTTTCTACAGCTTTTTCTCTTACTTCAATAGCTCTTAGCAGCATATTCTTCCTTAAGGTTTCCTTCTCTTCTTCCGGAATGTTTTCAAGAACGTATATGGCTACAGGTTTAAAGATCCAACATGCTTTCACAGCCATCCTGACTGCTTTACAAGGTTCTTCCTCTACAGTTTTTGTAGCATTCTCTAGAATACTCTTACATAGTTCTACACGTTTAGTCATGTTTTCTGTAAGTTCTATACCGTATTTTTCAGCTAAGCTAAGTATAGCATCTATTCTCTTAGAAACACCGTTAAGAATCATTTTAGCTACTCTAACCCGTAAATCTCCTTCCTGCGCATTTACTGGAGTAGCTGCCGATAATACTGTTAATGTTGAAAGCATTATTAACACTACGAGAGCTAATGGGGCAATTCTTGACCACATCATATTGCTAACACCGAGTATATGATTCTAAAATAGGGAATTTAAAGGACAAGTCGGGAAACCAAGGGAAAATCCTAGGGAAAACTGCGGGAAACAGAGAATAACATGAGAACATCTTCGGATGCTGCGGAATTGTTTAAACCTCGGTAGAACCTAAAAATATTAATGGATGATGAAGTACCCCGGGATCTGTGCAGAGTTAGATGAAGAAGTGGTCCTTCTCTGATCTTTATCTTTAACTATTGCAGGAAAAATTCCTCCCTTGGCTTATATGACGAGTTTCTCTTTTTCAACTCTTCTCTCATCTAAGCCGAGATCTTTTACTCTAAACTTTTCGCCACCAAAGAGTTCTGCGTATTTCTCGCCCAAATATAATGATTTAACTATCCTACCTATGGCATCAGCTTTCATTATGCCGCTTCCACT
>CAZBXI010000045.1:0-10642 GCA_964496035.1 uncultured Desulfurococcales archaeon | reverse complement strand
AGCATTGTTGCGTATTCTTCTATTTGGTAGCTTTTGGTTATGTGTTGCTGGTACTGCATCATTACTGGGAGAGCTATTACTAGGAGAGCTATTGCCGCAATTAGTCCTGCAACTAAACCCGCTATTCCTTTCTTAATTTTTATTCGGTGCTTCATTTTTAACCATCTTAGAGTGAGTTTTTGAGTTATTTAAGTATTATAGTTGTTTTAAGTTATTTCACGTTACTAGTTGTGTTGTGTAGAGTTTGCACATGTATAATTTGCTGTAGATCGGTATTAGAGTCCATATTTCAATGCTATAGGTTTTACCTGCCTCGAGGAGTACGTTAGGTATTACTATCTTGTAGAAGCAGTTAGACTCGGTGTATGGGTCTACCCTATATGCTTTCATTTGATTCCTAATATCCTCGTTTGGACTTATATCTTCCGGTGACCTTATTTCTAGGTTTTCTAGGTATTCTGGAAGAGCGCCTAACGGCATGCTTATTACTAGTGCTTTATCTTTATCTGCGTTTGAATTGTTCTTGTAAACTACATACTCGCGAAACCATATAGCTTCAGGTGTGAAAATATCTGCATAGTCAGTGTTTGTTCTTAGTTCAGGTACTCTTATCGGTCCTAAGAAAACCTTAGTATACCCTGTATTTATTACGTATATTGTTATGTTACCTCCAGAATAGGATGCATGGACTATTACTAGGTTCTCTTTTGCCGCATGTTCTGATCTTACTAAGTCTATTTGGCTTTGCCTAATAACCATTGATGAGTGTCCTGAAATCCACATTAGGACTATTACTCCTATCGCTATGATTGTTGCAGCTAAGATTACTGCGCTTAGAACTGGTGATACGGATTTTCTAGGGTTATTCATTGTTTATCCACATATTATAGTTAGGTTTTGACTGTATTTTGAATATTCCTATATTTTAACTTTCTAGTCAAATCTTGCCCTGCTTTTCTTCAAGATGTCGTTTTCCTAGCTTATATGCTTTCTCTGCTGCTTTTTCGGGGTCTTTTTCGAAAATTATTTTAGTTGTTTTTCTTGTATCTATGTAGCCTTCCTTATCGACTAGTAGTTGGAGTTTATCTGTTAAGTATCCTGTGTCGGTTATTACGATTACAGGTTTTGCGTTAAGATATGCTATTAGTACTTCTATTAGTGTTCCGGCTTCACCACCTAAACATACAAGTACGTCGCTGCTTCTAACTAGTGGTATACTTCTTGCTTGAAAACTTGAGCTAGAAAATATTTCTATGGTATTATAGGGATGCCATCTTGGATGACTCATAGTAATATGTTCCATTTCCAACGGTATGAAGCCAATTACTATTCCACCGTTTTTGCTGAATTCTCTAGAAGCAATGGTCATTAACCCTCCTCCACCACCTGTGAGTAGAACAACTTCATTTTTGTATTTTGCAAGTTTTCTTGCAAACCTAATAGCCTTCTCTACTGCTTTTGGTAATGGTTTAGGATTACTTGAAGCTGCAATACCTACTTGAATTAGCTTATGAACCAATGTACAACACCCAAAGCATATAGCATACTTTTCGAGCCTATGATGTTTACGTAGAACTTCCTATTAACGATTACTTAATTAAAGCATAACTACTTAAGTATATGTGGTATAGGTAGTTATGTTCAGTAAGAGGTTAAAGAAGATTTTAAGTGAAAACGAAGAAGCTAAACGTATCCGAGCCTCATTAGCTGACTGGGTTTTTATTAATAGTCAGCCTCCTAGAATTAGAGAAGCATTAAAATACTACATAGAAACAGGAGATATGTATGTTGCTTCTCGTATAGCTAACTTAACTGTTGAAGAATTTAATGAGTACAGAATTAGGGCTAGGATACCAAATGTTGCGTGAATTTGCTATTGCTGATACATGTTTCCTAATAGATTGGGCCAGGTTTAGACGTAGAGACATCATATTTAAGGTTTTCAGAACGGTTTTCATCCCAGAATCCGTTATTAGAGAAGTTGTTTCTGAGAATACGATATCCTGGATTTCTAAATGGCTAGCTAAGAGAGGTTTATCACTATATACTGAAAGCGCTGATGAACTTGAAGAAGCTAGACTACTCGTAGTTAGAACTAGGAGAATTCCTCAAATTATACCTGTTGATGTTCCTGAAGCCCTATGTTTAGTTGTTGGAAGAAAATACGGGTACGTAGTGTTAACGGAAAATAGGGGAGCGATAATGGCTACAGAAGTTATTGAGGAGCTTAGCAATGTAAAAGTTTGGAGATCATTGGAATTACTGGTTGAAGCTGTGAAATCAGGTGTTCTTAAGGTAGATTGTGATAATCCTGAAAAAGTGTTTAGAGAATATATGGAAGATACTCTACATATTTTTCCTAGAAATGACTATTCTAAAGCAGTAGCTGAGGTGGTAAGGATATGCAAGAAGAGAAGATAAGAAAAACTATTGAAAAATGGGTAAAGCTTGAAAAGGAAGCTAAGGAACTCCGTAGGTCTATGGCTGACTGGGTTTTTATTAATAGTCAGCCTCCTAGAATTAGAGAAGCATTAAAATACTACATAGAAACAGGAGATATTAGAAGGTCATGCACCTTAGCTGGTAAAAGTATTGAGGAGTTTAGGGAGTTATTGAGAAAAGCAAGGATACCTGTTGTCGTCTAAGTAGCTATGTGCGATTGGATTAGTGTTTTGCTTTCAAAATGTATCCGCAAATTCTACACATGTAAGTTCTATTTATTAGTTGAAGAGGATTACCACATATCGGGCAGACTTTGTAATGTACGTTGAAGTTTGACATTAAAGTACCTCCAGTAATATATTTTACTCTGAGTAATATATTTAGTTTTTGGGTTTTTCGCCGACCTACAGAACTCACTTATTATCCTGAGTTTTGTTTTGCTTTTAGCCCTTCACTGTATCCAAGCTCTAATGCTTTAAGATTTACTTCTACCCAGCGTTTCTTAACATTCTCTTTAATGGATTTCTTTAAGGAGTCAACATCTATTAGGTTTGTTAATGCCAGTAGAAATCCCAACATAACTACGTTTGCCACCCTTGATGTTCCCAATTTTTGCTCTGCAGTAATTGTAAATGGATACTTAAATACCCTTAAGTTTTTAACGTTGTCTAGTATGGAGAAGTCGTATGATGAATCAGCTATCACTAGCGCTCCGTGTTTTAGCTTCTTAATATACTTTGGAACATATTCTGGATGCATAAATATGGCTATGTCTGCTTTCCTTGCCATGAAGTAGTCTGCTTCTTCAGCATTATCTGCAATAACTACTTCTGTTCTAGACTCTGTTCCTCTTGTTTCAGCACCGTAGAAAACCATATTAACTACGTGGTAGTTTGTGTTTTTCGCTATAGCATCTGAAAGCAAATGACCTGCTAGGAGAATTCCTTGGCCTCCTTTACCTACGATTATTATTTCTTTTCTCACTTCTTTTCCACCTTAAAGTATTTATTGTAGAGTTCTATGTATCCCGGTCTTTCTATGTCTAGGAAGACCCCGCAATCTATTACTTTAAACCAGTTGTATTCTGCTTCTAAAGGTGAAATACCTTTCCTAACTCTAACTATTTTCCTAAGATACTTTAATAGTTCCACAGGATCTCTATACCCTATGTGTCTTCCAAAAATTTCAGGGCATGTTGAAATAACTTCTATGAATCTAAATCCCCTCTTGAGCAGTGCTCTTTCTATTGACTTTTGAAGCATTAAGGGTAAGGTTACAGGCCACCTAGCAATGTATGTTGCTCCAGCTGCTGCGGCAATTTTAACAGCATCTAATGGTGGTTCAGGGTTACCATAAGGTGTTGTTGTAGTGTAAACTCCTTGGGGTGTTGTTGGCGCTAATTGTCCTCCTGTAAGAGCATATATCATGTTGTTAACCATTATTACTAGAACGTCGAAGTTCCTACGTGCTGCGTGTAAGAAGTGGTTTCCTCCAATACCTACTAAGTCTCCATCTCCCGTGAATACAACAACTTCAAGTTCAGGGTTAGCTAGCTTAACTCCGACAGCATATGCTAGTGCTCTACCGTGGGGTGTATGTGCTGCGTCAAGTTTAACGTAGCCTGCTGCTCTACCAGTACATCCTATTCCTGATACGAAAACTATCTTCTTAGGGTCTATCTTGCCTCTCCTAGCAAGCATTTTAACTGCTCTTAGAAAAGCAGATAGGGCTATCCCTATTCCGCAACCCGGGCACCAAACGTGGGGTAGCCTTTCAGTTCTAAGCAGATCATCTAGTTCATGTATCATAGTATTTCACCTATTGAAGAATACACATCATCTATCGTTGGAGGGTCAGGGCTAATTACTGGTGCTAATAACACGTTCTTATCTCTAAGTATGTTCATTATTTCACGATATAGTTGACCATAGTTCATTTCAACTACTATCACTTTTTCTGCTTTACTAGCTACTTTTCTAAGACCTTCATCGTCTATAGGCCATAGGGTTATAGGTCTAAATAGTCCCGCCTTAACCCCTTTACTCCTAAGTTCCCTAACAATGGCGTGGGCAATTCTGGAAACCGACCCGAAGGCAATAAACAATATATTAGCATCCGAGACCATGTAGGTTTCAGACATGACTATGTTTTTCTTGTTCTTAATGATTTTCATAGTTAATCGCTCAACAAGCTTAGCATAAGTTTCCTTTGACGGGTCATAATATCCTCTTTCATCATGTGATAGGGATTCTGCTAGAACAGCATATCCTTCACCGTAACACGCCATTGGAGGTACAAGGTCTTCAGGATCAGGTTTAAATGGCTTATACTGTTCTGGAGGAACGGCTGGTTTCTTCCTTGTAATGAGCTTTACTTCGCTAGGTGATTTCCAAACGTACTTTTCAGACATGTGAGATAGAACGGCATCTATGAGAACAATAACGGGTACCCTATATTTTTCAGCAAGATTAAATGCTTCAATAGTTAAGTCAAAGCATTCTTGAACACTATTAGGGGCTAAAACTATTAACTCGTAGTGTCCATGGGAAGCCCATTTAGACTGAACAACGTCTCCTTGGCCAGTACCCGTAGCTACTCCTGTACTTGGCCCTGCTCTCATACTGTAAACTATTACTATAGGTGCTTCAACCATTACAGCATAACCTATTCCTTCAGCCATTAAACTGTATCCTGGCCCGCTAGTTGCAGTCATAGCTTTAACCCCAGCCCATGAAGCTCCTATAATAGCGTTTATTGCTGCTATTTCGTCTTCTGCTTGATATATTATTCCACCATACTTAGGTAGTTCCTGAGACAAGTACTCGAAGATCTCATTCACCGGGGTTATGGGGTATCCTGCGAAGAACTTTAGCCCAGCAACTATTGCTCCTTCAGATACAGCTATGTTTCCAGGCTGAAACCTAACTTCCACTTAACATAACCACCTCTGAATATGGTTTTGGAGAATACTTTACAACTATAGCAAACTCTGGACACATATATTCGCAAAGCTTACACCCAACGCAAAGTTCAGGATGTGCTGGTGAAACAACCCAATACCCCTTCTTATTCATTAGCTTTCTTGATTTTTCGAAAACATTTGTTGGACAGACATAAACACATATCCCGCAGTCCTTACACCTATCTCCTATAACCAAGACCTTATAATGTCTTTTAACTGGCATTCTAAACCACCTTAGAAAGCAAGCTGGGTATTTCATACGGTGTTCTAGCCACGAGGATACCTGCTTTTTTGAAGGCATTGATTTTACTTTCATATGTTCCCAGACCCATCATTATAATTGCTCCTGCATGACCCATTCTCTTACCCGGTACTGCATGTTTCCCAGCAACATAGGCTACTATAGGTTTCGTTATCTTTCCCTTAGCATAAGCTTCTGCTAATTGTTCCTCCATTACACCGCCTATTTCACCTATAACCACGATAGCTTTGGTGTCTCCATCTTCTTCAAATAGCATTGCTGCTTCAAATAATGTAAGCCCTGTTATAGGGTCTCCCCCGATGCCTATAGCTGTAGATTGGCCAAATCCTGCTTTGACGAGAGAATTCGCTACTTCGTAGGTTAGCGTACCGCTTCTAGAGATTATCCCAACGTTACCTTTTTTAAAAGCTGTTGTAGGCATAATACCTATCTTACATATACCTGGAGAAATTATTCCTGGAGTATTTGGTCCAACAACTGTTACTCCATGCTTCTTAGCGTAGTGAATAAGCTTTAACTCGTCATGTAACGGTATATGCTCAGTTATTACAACTATTAAGTCTATACCATAGTCTATAGCCTCATATATTGCGTCTAGCGCAAAAGGTGCAGGTACAAAAACTATTGAGGAATTTATTTCTGGATGTTCGCGTAGAGCATCCTCAACACTATTGTAAACAGGTACTCCATGAACTTTTAAACCACCTTTTCCTGGAGTTACTCCAGCAACGATCTTTGTCCCGTATTCCAGCATTAACTTGGTATGAAATGATCCTTCTCTACCTGTAATTCCCTGTACAAGCACATACCTATTTTCATGAGCAAGTACTACCATGGCCTAGCTCACCAATATGGACCTTAGCTCTAATAATGCGGCTTCAATATCCTCGAAAGCCTTAACACCGTGCTGTTTAAGTATCTTACGTGCTTCTACGTCTCTAGTACCTTTTATCCTAATAACCAATGGTTTCCTAAGCTCACATTCTTCTAGAGCTTCTATTACACCTAAAGCTACTTCATCACACCTAGTTATTCCACCGAAAATATTCATGAAAATAGCTTTTATCTTAGGATTCTCTAGCAACATAGTTACAGCTTCTTTAACCCTAGCTCTAGAAGCACCTCCACCAATATCTAAGAAGCAAGCTGGTTTCATACCGTGTAATCCTATAAGATCCATTGTTGCCATAGTTAATCCCGCACCATTGCCTATAACCCCTACATTACCATCTAACTCTACGTAGCTCAAACCCAATGCTTCTGCTCTCTTTTCACCAGCCGTTATGCCGCGGAAAACCTCTTCAGAGATGTACTTCGCAAGCTTATCTTTCTGCCTAAAGAGGGAATTATCATCAATAATTATTCTTGCATCTAAAGCCCAGAGCCCGTTATCGGTCAATGCTAAAGGATTTACTTCGACGAGTTCTGCATCGAAGTCATCAAACACCTTAAACATGGCCTTAACTATCCAAATGAACTGCCTAATGAGGTTTTTCGGTATCCCGAGTTTGTATGCTACATTTCTTACCTCATAGTCTTTAAGGCCAATAAACGGATCTATCGGTATTTTGTGGAGAAGATGAGGTTTTTCCTTTATAGTTTCCTCTATATCTATTCCTCCCTCTGTAGATGCTAAGAAGACAGCCTTTCTTAAAGAATGATCTATAGTAAACGCTACATAGTATTCCTTTCTAACATCCATACATTCCTCAATCAGAACTTTTGCTACTCTGATCCCTCTTATAATGCTTCCTAGAAGCTTGGATACAACATTTAATAGTTCTTTAATATTATTTGCCTTTAATATTCCTCCAGCTTTCCCTCTACCTGAGATGGGAATTTGTACCTTTACAATCAAAGGAAAACCTATCTCCTTTACAATGTCTTCTTTTATATCCTTGAGTGAAGAAGCGGTAAAACCCTTAGGTATAGGAATACCGTAATCTTTAAGAATGGTCTTAGCTTCATACTCAAGGATTTTCACATACAACACCTATATTGCAAAATTTTTAATTAAATATGCTATTATATAAACGTTAGCTATAATTGAATACTTTCACTGAACTCTTTCATTAACTATGGCAGGATGTGAAATTACACGTTCCTTAAGATGTAATTCTTGTGGAGAAACTACTGATTTATTCTTGTGAAAGAAATAGCTCTAAGTATTTTTCTTAAGAAAAAGAATCTTGAAGTGCGGGGTAGGGGGTTCTCGAGCTAACTCCTGCCCTTAGTCCTTTTACTTCTTTTTTACCTATGTTCACCTATAACGTAAAGGTATAATGTATGTCCTACTATTCCATCATATATTTTAACTGTTTTCTTAGGTCTCCAGCCTGGTATTTGGAATTCGTGAGATACAATTCTTGTTCCTGGTCTTAGCTCTTTTTCAAGCTTTGGTCTTAGCATTTCATTTACGCTTGTTAGCAAGAAGAGCGTAACTATTGTTGCATCTTTAATACTAACATTAAACATGTCATCTTTTATTATCTCGGCTCTATCGTTAAGGTTTAGCTCATCGATTTTTCTTCTTGCTTGTAAAACGAGATCATCCCTAATTTCAACACCTATTGCCTTTTTAACTTTAAATTCTTTAGCAGCAGTTATGACTATTCTTCCATCACCACATCCTAGGTCGTAAACTACATCTTCAGGGCCGGCATTAGCGAGTTCAAGCATAGCTTTAACTACTGGTTCAGGTGTAGGAACATAAGGTACCAAGTATCCTCTATAGTAACTGACCAATACGGGTCCCCGCGCTCTGCTCATGTTTAACCATTAATTGGTGTAGGATTTAAGTTTTAATTTTTTCTCTTAAGTTCCCTGATTACCTTAGTTTACTAATTATATGACATATACTGCATCTTTGCCCTATCCGTCAGCGCCTATAGCATTTGGTGAACTGTTATTGTCAGTGAAGAACTCATGCCCAAGTCATCTGGCTTGCATTTCTCAACTGCTTCAGCAAATTTCCCTGCTGGATTATTTACACCTAAATTTATTACCTCGTAACCCACCGCTCTGAATATTGATGCTGCAAGGCTTTTACCTACACCATGGACATCTCCTTTAACAGTTCTTATAACTATCCTTCCTTCGAATAGCTTCTTAATCTTCTTCACTTTTCGAGAAGTTTAGGCTCAGGCATCTTCGTAGCTTTTTTGAACATTTCGGTAGCAACTATCATTACGGCTAGGAAGTATTCTTCTTCAAATAACCTACCTATTTCCTTCATACCCTCGCTCACGGGTTGAAAGACTCTTTTCGGCATCAATGTTTCTCTTTAGTGCTTCATCTACGAGATTTAAGAACACGTTTTATCGAGAGTTATTAGTGCCTCCTTCATTTTCTCTTAGTATTTTCCTCTTTAAGCTTATAATGTATCGCTTAGATTTATAGCCTTATGTTGAGTATTATCATAGTGTTTGTGCCTGATACACCGTCTATATTCCTTATAGAATTTATTATACTGTCAAGCGCTAGTACGTTACTTGCTCTAATTACTGCTAATACATCATATTCTCCGGTTATTTCATATACGTGATCTACTCCTTGCAAATTAGCTATTTCTTTAGATATTTTAAAAACGGGCACTTGAGGAGAAGTTTTCACTAAAACTACTGCTTTGATTTCATTTTGCAAGGAATACTCTATGGTAAATCTCTTAATTACTCCTTGCTTTAGGAGCTTACTAACTCTTTTCCTTATAGCTGCTTCACTTAACCCAAGCTTCTTAGCTATAGTAGTATACGGTGTTCTCGCGTTTCGCTTAAGTATCTCAATTATTTCCCTATCTATGTCATCCATGAAGCTCATAGTCCCCAGTACCTTATATTGTAACTAATTGGGTTACTAATAAGTAGGTTAGTATTGAAGCTAAAGGTATGCCTAAATTATCATCTATGAATTCTTGTCTTTCTGCTATAGTAGCTATTATTGCCATGAGCAATCCTAAAGAACCTAGGAATACGTATCCTATAATCGACGTTGTTATTAGCATAGCTAAACTACCTATCCAGTGCTTGCACCTCTCCCTACATACTCTTATTCTAACAAGACCTGTTACTGCATCACCAACTGCCATGAATAGCATTACTGTTACAGCAAGCTCCCTCATATACCACATGGTTAAGGCCATTACAGAGTAGCTTACTGTAAAATATACTTCCCCTAAATTCCCCCTAATTTGAAACCATGACATCTCATTTTTCCTTAAATGATGCAATACTAAGAGTACCGTTATAAGAGTTCCGTAAGTGAAGAAAGCATAGGGTTCTTTAAAAACATACAAGTACATGAAAACAGCTGGAACCGATGATAGGTGTATTATTTTCCTGTTAAACCATGGATTTTTCACCCTTCTAGTAAGAAAGATCGTTATACCTATGAGTGTAGCTGCCGGGATAGCTATAATCATATCATTAATGTAGTCATTAAAGCTGAACTTTGGTAGTGCGAAAACAATACTGTATCCATTCATCAGTTAGAACCTCAATGTAGTAGTTTCTCGCTTGAGAGCTATAAAACTATATTTACTTAAAATACGTAAATTTTCTCTACAAGAAGTTTAAACCGCCATTAGAAACAGTTTAAACACGCATTAGTACGAGCTTTGTGAAGCTGAAGAGAGTAACTTTTTTCTACTACTATGATGTCTAGTATGGTTTAGACTATTCGCTTGTTTGAGTGCTTGGGGTTTTTGGAAATTTTGGAAACAATACGTTTATATTTCTCTTTTACATTATGGGTGGTGAAGCCGTTAGGCTTTGCCGATGACGGTATAACCCTGTAACCCGCATCCTGTGGTGTGCGGGGATGTAGCCTACTGATGAACCACCGACAAAGATGAGGTGGCTGAGGGGGGAGCCCGTGCAGGCTACCAAAATATCTCTAGTTACCAAAAGATAATACGCGGGCAACCACCATTCTATAGGTGGTTAGTATGTTACGTGTAGCTCATAGCTCTGTTGAGTTAA
>CAZBXI010000044.1:0-11259 GCA_964496035.1 uncultured Desulfurococcales archaeon | reverse complement strand
TCTATAGGTGGTTAGTATGTTACGTGTAGCTCATAGCTCTGTTGAGTTAATAGGTAATACACCAATAGTTAGACTATCGAGAATAGATAAGGACTATCCATTTGAAATATGGGGTAAGTGTGAGTTCTTAAATCCAACAGGTAGCGTCAAGGATAGAATGGCGCTATATATGATTAAGGAAGCTGAGAAGCAAGGAAGACTAAAACCTGGAATGACTATAGTAATACCAACTACTGGAAATACAGGGATATCTTTCGCAGCTTGGGGAGCCTATTTTGGATACAAAGTGTTGATAGTGATGCCTGAAGAAATGAGCTATGAGAGAAAACTTCTAGACTTGCTTTTTGGAGCGGAACTTATACACACGCCTGGCGGAGAAAGCGACGCTATGGGAGCTTTAAACTATGCTAAAGAACTTGAAAGAAAGCATCCTGACAAATATGTGGCATTAGATCAGTGGAGTGATGAAGCTAACGTTAAGGCGCACTATGAGACAACAGGTAAAGAAATTCTTGAACAACTAGGCAAGGATAAAATAAAGGCTTTTGTTGCTGGTGTTGGTTCTGGAGGGACTCTTGCTGGTGTTGCTAAGAGGCTTAAAGAGGCTAATCCAAACATTATTGTTGTAGGTATGGAACCTGCAGAATGCCCTATAGCTGAGGGATGGTTTAAGACAGGTAAATGGGGTAAGTGGGGAAGACATGAAATTGAAGGTATTGGCGACGGATTTGTCCCTGACATAATAGCTAGATACAGAAAATATTTTGATGACTGGGTTGTTGTAAGTAGTGATGAAGCAATAGAAATGGCTAGACTTATAGCTAGAAAGGAAGGATTGCCACTAGGCATATCATCTGGAGCAAATGTTGCTGCAGCTATTAAGATTGGTGAGAAGTATAAGCTTAAAGAGGGAGATGCTGTAGTAACGATACTTCCAGATTACGCTGCAAGATACTTTAGCACAAGACTATTTCTGAAAAGAAGATGGACTACTGAAGAACATAGAAGAATGCTTGAACTGGCTAGAGTAGATTGAAAAAATTAGAGTTTAATTAACCCTTTTCTCTTAAGCTCCAAATATACTTTTTCTGGGGTTATTGGTAAGCTCTTTATTCTCACACCTACAGCGTTCGCTATAGCATTTGCTATTGCTGGTGCAATACCGTTTATCGAAGGTTCTCCTAAACCTTTCGCTCCAAACGGTCCTCTAATATACCCTGCTTCTACAAATACTGGTATTATCTCTTTAGGTATATCTAGGATTGTTGGTATGTAGTATGCGTAAAGGTTGGGGTTCCAAACCTTACCTTCCGGACTGTGAACTAATTCCTCCATTAGTGCATAGCCTAGTCCCTGTATTGCTCCTCCTTCAGCATGCAGTTCTGCGCCTACTCTATTAACTACCCTTCCAATGTCGTATGCTGTTACCATTCTCTCAACATATGTTTTACCTGTTTCCATATCTACAGTTACTTCGGCTATTATTGCTCCGAAAGTGTATGTGAAGTAGGGTTCTCCATGACCTGTTTCGTCTTCCCATTTAGCCTTAGGCGCTCTGTAGTAGCCGTATTCTTGTAGTGAAACTCCTCTCCAGAAACATTCTTCAACGAGGTCTATCCACCTAATCTTCTTCGTAGGATCGCTTCTACAGTAGACTTCGGGGCCTCTTATCTCTATATCGTCAGGATCGCACTTTAGTAAATCAGCTGCTACCTCATTTAACTTCTTCCTTAACTTGTAAGCTGCAACTAATGTCGCATTACCGCCCATAGCTGTTGACCTTGAAGCAACTGTTGGACCAGCATCAGGTACTGATGCTGTATCGGGCATTTCTACCCTAAAGTATTCAGGTGGTACCCCCAGGACTTCGGCGGCTAACATTATTAGTCCTTGTATTGCTCCTTGACCCATATCTATTAACCCTGTTCTGAACGTTATGCTTCCATCCCTGTTAATTATTATTGAAACAGCACTGTAGTCAGCTCCTTCAGCTCCAATACTATTACCATGCCATAGTAGGGCTACACCAATACCTTTACGTATAGTTCCAGTTTGCTTAGCATATTCTGCTCTTTTACGATACCAGTCAGCTGCTTTAGCAGCTTTGATAAGCGCTTCTTCTAATCCTACACCGTGGTCTAATAGTTGTCCGTGAACTGTTCTATCGCCGTTTCTAAGTATGTTCTTAAGTCTGAACTCCACAGGGTCCATTCCAAGCTCTTCAGCTAAGAGATCCATTTGCTGTTCTACAGCAAAGTGTATTTGCGGGTTACCGAATCCTCTAAATGCGCCAGCGTAAATTCCATTAGTATAGACAGCTACAGTATCTACTTTAGCATTAGGTACCTTGTATGGTCCTACAGAGTGCACTGTAGCTCTCCATGCAACAAACGGCCCCAGCGAGGCATAGGCCCCTGTGTCTAGGATTATTCTTGCTTCAACAGCTACTAGTTTACCGTCTCTCGTTGCTCCATGCTTATACCACATTATTGCTGGATGTCTCTTACTATGCCCGATAACGGATTCTTCTCTCTTGTGAACAGCAATTGCAGGTCTTCCCGTTAGAAGAGCTGCTAGCGCTGCTTTAGTCCCTATCTCGTTGGCAACATCTTCTTTCCCTCCAAAACCTCCACCTAAAGGTGGTACGGCAACTCTTATCTTATTGAAAGGCATTGCTAAAACTTTGGCTATAGCTCTTCTAGCCTCATAGGGACATTGGGTTGAAGCTATAACTGTTATTCCACCGTCAGGTTCAGGTATAGCTAATGCAGCTTCAGGTTCCATATACGCATGTTCAACGTATGGCGTTCTATATTCGTTCTCAACAATTACTTCTGCTTGCTCGAATCCTTTCTTAACATCTCCTGTTCTTATCCTATACCTTGCTACAACATCCGACTCTCTTTCGTCATGTATTAGGACATGTTTTTTCTCTTCAAGAGTTACAGGGTCAACTATTTCAAGAGGATCTAGAATTACGGGTAATGGCTCACAGTCAACATACACTTTTTCCGCAGCTTCCTCTGCAATGTAGGGGTCTTCGGCAACTATTAAAGCTATTATGTCTCCAATATATCTTACCTTATTGTACGCTAAAAGAGGCTGATCCGGAATAACGTATCCTACATCGTTTACTCCTGGAATATCCTTATGAGTTATAACTTTAAGCACTCCTGGAACTTTTTCTGCTTCGGAAACATCAATTTTCCTTATTCTTGCATGAGCGTATTTCGTTCTAACCGAGTAAACATATACTAAGTTCTTATATAGGTTAGCGTAGTCTGCTGTAAACCTTGCCTTACCCAATATCTTCTCTACAGCATCCCATCTTTGCATGTGTTTTCCAACATAAGTGAACTTCCTTACCTTCTCGAAAAGCTCTTCAACTATTTTAACATATTCTGCTGTGGGAAGAGCCATAACCTAATCACCCCTTAAATTCGAAATAAACTTGACCTTTTCGAATATATTCTGCTGCAAGCTTAGCAGCCTTAATGAACCTTAAGTAGCTACCGCATCTACATAAGTTACCGCTAAGTGCTTCCTTAATTTCCTCTTCTGTTGGGTTAGGATTCTTATCTAGCAAATGCTTCATAGCCATAATTACTCCTGGGAAGCAGAAACCGCATTGCATAGCAAATGTGTCTAGCAAAGCCTTCTGTATTGCATGGAGCTTACCCGGAGGAGCTAGTCCCTCCAGTGTAAGTATTTTCTTACCTCTAGCTTGAACAGCGAGAACCATGCATGAAGCTACAAGTTCGCCGTCCATTATAACAGCGCATGTTCCACATTCTCCTCTACCACAACCCTCCTTAACACTTGTAAATCCAAGCTTATACCTTAGAACATCGATTAGTCTCTCGTAAGGCTTAACCTTGACTGTGTAATCTTTACCATTAACGTTTAATGTTATTTCTATATCAGGATATTCTTCCATAATTAAGCACCTTTTTCAATACGTGATTTGGCTCTCAAAAGAACCCTCTTCATCAAAACTTTAGAAAGGTCCATTCTATATTCTCCTGAAGCTCTGAAATCGCTTTTCCTAACCATTTCCGTTGGAAGAACCTCATTGTACGCTTGCCTTATAACCTCTAAGCTGAACTCCTTACCTTTAAGAAACTCTTCTGTTTTCCTAGCTCTACCTGGAATACGCTTATTCACCCTATCAAATGCTATTCTTACATCAGCAATTTTTCCATCTTTTAGCTGCAAACATGTAGCTACGGTTACATAGCCTGTTACTATGATTTCTCTCCTATCTAACTTCATAAAGGCTGTTGAATAGTTTTCAGGAAGCTCTGGGAATATTATTTCACGTATTAGCTCGTTAGGGTCTTTAGCTAATGTTCTTTTCTCGACAACCAGCTCCCCTAATGGAACCGTTCTTTCTCCTTCAACGCTTACAAGCTTAACTTTAGCATTCAATGTTAGCAATAGCGTCAGGTAATCTGATGCTGAAACAGCAACACCAATATTACCTCCTATAGTTGCTAAGGATCTTAGGATAGGTGATGCAAACCTCTTATAAACATCTAAGAACCCCAAGTACTTGGGATCCTTATGTAGAAACGTTTTTGTTAGGTCATTAGGGGTTGTTAAGGCTCCTATAATGATATTGCCGTTCACTTTCTTAATATAGGCTAGTTCGCTTTTAAGTCCTGAAAGATCTACTAGAACTTTTGGCTTTACTTTGCCTTCTCTTATTTGAATTAGCAAATCTGTTCCACCAGCTAAGGGTATAGCGTCTGGTGCATGTTTATCAAGATACTCTAATGCATCATTCAAGTTTTTTGGAATATACACATTAAACCTTGGTATAGTACATCAACCTCCTAGAAGACAATTAGTTTTTACCGTTAATTTAATGATGTATCTTTAAATTTAAGAATTTCTATGAAGGATAAAGTAAAACCGTAGGGAATGCAGGTAAGGAGATGTTTAAATGAGCATTTTCCTTATCAAAGAGTGTTTCCTCTAATGCAATATATATTGGCTATTTAAACGTGGAATTGGTAGCAACTTGCCCCTTACGTAAACCTATGGGCTTGTAAGAGAAAAATACTATAAGTTTTAAAGTACTATGTGTAGATGAGGTGTTCTATAATGGTTGACTTAACAGTTGAAATTGCTGGCTTAAAATTTAGAAATCCCGTACTTCCAGCAGCAGGACCCCCCGTTAGAGATGGAGAGAGAATTAAGCGATGTGTAGAAGGCGGTGCGGGAGGTATTGTTACTAAAACAATTTCGGTTAAAGCAGCTGATCCCTTAATACCTAGACCTCACATGGCAGAAGTTAAGGGAGGATTCCTAAATACTGAACTTTGGAGCGAGCTTCCACCAGAAGCTTGGGCTGAAAAGGAGCTTAAAATAGCAAGAGAGGTAACTAAGGCTGCTGGTATACCTTTAATTGTTAGCTTAGGTTATAGAGCTGACGAAATATCTAAGCTAATAGAGATGTTTGATGAATATGCTGATGCGTATGAGCTTTCAGTACATTACATAGGTAAAGACCCTACCCCAATGATGGAAGCTGTTAGAGCTGCTAAGAAGTCAGGTAAACCTGTTTTTCTTAAGCTAAGCCCCCATCCGGGAATAGACCATGTTGAGTGGGCTAAGAAAGCCATCGAAGCTGGAGCCGACGGTATATCCGCTATAAACTCTTTTGGACCAGTACTAGCTCTAGACCTGAGCACACCATTACCAGACTATTTACTTAAAGGACTTCCAGTCATGGGTGGCCCTGACGGTACAGGTTGGCTTTCAGGAACAGCGTTAAAGTATTTGGCTTTGAAAATAGTTTTCGACCTTTATAAGGCTATGCCTAATGTTCCAATACTTGGTGTTGGAGGTATTTCTACAGGGCGGGACGCTATGGAAATGATTATGGTCGGGGCTAACGCTATCCAAGTATGTACTGCAGCAATACTTTATGGTCCAAGCATATTTGGGAAAATAGTGAAGCAATTAAAAATCCTTATGGAGAAAATGGGTTTTAACAGTATTGAGGAACTTAGAGGATATACTCATAGAATATGGAAGAAGAGGTATATTAGATACGTATCTACACCGCCGAAATATTATCCTGAAAAATGTACCGGATGTAAGCTATGTGAAATAAGCTGCCCATACGATGCAATAATTGTTATTAAGGGTAAAGCAATACTCTACGAAGATAAATGTTTCGGGTGCGGTGTCTGTGTCACTAGATGTAGATTTGGTGCTTTAGAAATAGAATGGTAGGCAGTAAGTTGTTTCCGAAACAACTGATTAATTAGTAATTAGTATGTAGAAGGATAGAGGAAATGACAGAATGAGATCTGAAAGAAAACAAGGAAGGAAACATTCATTAGGGTAAGTATTGAACTTGTAGAAAAAGGCAAGCTAAGTAGAGAGCTGAGAAAGAAATGGAAAGAATCCTATGATCTAAGGTGTAAGGTAATGGGTATGAGGAAATATGGCCTTCTAACTGAGGAACAATATAAGGTTCTTAAACTTAGAATTCAAGGGTTTACTCAAAAGAAAATAGCTGAAATACTTAAAACAACAAGAGAGAATGTAGCAGTAATTGAGAAGAGAGCTAGAAGGAATATTAGAATTGCTGAGGAAACATTAAAAGCATATAAGGAGCTTCTAGCAGCAGCCAAAGTTGAAATTAAGGAGGGAACACACTTGGTTGATGTACCAAGAATAGTTATTAATGCAGCAGATAAAGCTGGTGTAAAATTAAGAGCAAACTTTACGAGAATATATGATGAAATAAGGTTTAAAGCTAGGGGATGTGTTAAGGGAACGTTCGTTGTAAAACCGATAACGATTCTAATATATAGGGATGGAGATATTGAAGTTTTAAAATGCTATTAAATTTCTTCTGAAACACACCACCTCTTAAGCCCCATTACCTTAGCTGCTCCGGCACATGTAACACCATAGAGTATAAGCTTCTGCCTGAAAGGCAGAAGCTCATGTAAAGTATTGTTAACTATGCTACTACCGGTAGCTAAAACCATATCTGCCCACTTAGAAACCTCAATATTGTTTAAATAGCTTTCAACCAATACTCCAAACTTTATCTTCCCAATATTTTTCTCACACATATCAGTAACTCTAACTTCAAACACTTCGGAAAGTGCTTTAACGAAAGCTGGTTGGTAGCCGATAATAGCAATTTTAGGTCTCCCATAGATCTCTTTAACATATTTTAAGAGTTTTTCAGCGCAAACCCATGGGCCATTATCTCTACAGTGTTTAGTATTTTTAACTAGCCCTAAATATCTCATTACAGCATTTAATGAAGCTATAAATAATGCTCTCTCCTTATTTGTGTTAAGCTTTAGTTCAACTATTTCCCTGAGCTTACCACGAAACTCTGAGGGTTCATCTGTAAAAGCTTGGCCAACAGCATTTCTAAACCTAGCTTCAATAAGAACCTCTTCCCCTCTAACAAGCGCAAATTCCTTATCAGAAAGCTTACCTATAGCCTCCTCCTTACTTAGCGGCCTTACTTCAATAATAACCTTTTCTTCTTCAAAACCATGCTCTTCAATAATCCTAATGAACTGTTCACGTAGTAAACTAAACATTATGCGAAGAACACCCTTAAAGAAACCATGTACCTTACTTAGCTCCAACCTCCTTAACTATACGGTTTACTATTTCATCTAAGCTCATAACCTCTTTAACTTTATTAAATTCCACTAAGTAAACTTTCCCACCATACGCTACTCTAAACACATCATATGCTTTTCCCGAACCTTTAGATGGATTGTAGCGGTAAATATCTAGGAGCTCTATTTCGTGTTTTTTAAGCTCCATCCTAATTTTCTCGACAGGCTTAACCATAGAACCTTACCTCTAAGATTCTATTGTCTCTATAGTTTCTCATATTTACATGTTTTAAATGTGTTTTAAAGTAATCTCCTTAAACCTAATACATAGCAAATTTAACCCACTCAAATACTATGTTATAATAAGGATGGTAGTTATGAAGGAGATTTACTTAGAATGGTATAAACAGTTATCTAAGGAAATAGAGATTATTAGCAAGGTAAAATGGAAGAAGCTAGGGAAAACGCCAAGGACAGTTATTATTTCCGGTATGGGAGGCTCGGGTATTGTTGGAGACTATGTCCAAGTATTAGCTAATAAGCGGTCCGACATACCTATTTTCGTGGTCAAAGACTTCAAACTCCCCATATGGATTAGTGATAAGGATCTGGTGATTACTATAAGCTACTCAGGTAATACAAGAGAAACTATAAAGTGCTACAGAGAAGCATTAAGGGCTGGAGCGCAAGTAGCTGTTATTTCATCTAATGGTCTTCTTGAAAAGTTTTCCAGAGAAGACAACGTGCCTTTCATACCTGTGGTTAAAGGTTTAGTACCTAGAGCTTCACTACCTTCAATGCTTGTTGCGTGCCTCTTCGTCCTAGAGAAATTCGGTATTCCATTAACCGATAAAGGTGAGTTAGAAGAAGCAATAGATATTTTAAGGGATGGAGTATGCGAAGAAGAAGTAGGCGAAGTAGCGAGTAAGATACTAAACAAATTACCTGTTATAGTTGCTCTAACAGACTACGCTCCATTAGCTTGGAGGTTTAAGAACGAACTAAATGAGAACTCCAAAATACCTGCTAAAGTAGAAATATTACCAGAATGGGCACATAATGATATTGTTGGTTGGGAGAAACCCTACAACATTGAGAACTATGTAGCTTTAATATTGAAACCTAAGATACGCGCTAGCGAATTAGATCTCAAAATATTAGATTTCGCGGGGAATTACTTCGAAGAAGCAGGTATCGAAACCGTAGAGATACTGTTGTTTGGAAAATCCTTGCTTACACAACTGCTTTATGGAAGCCTATACGCGGGACTGCTATCAGTGATATTAGCTCGAGAAAGAAACATAGATCCGCTAACTACAACAAGTATCACTAAGTATAAAGAGTATATTTCAAAACTCATTAGTGTTTAAAATACTTTTCAACATATTCTTCTGGAGTTAAGACTTCGGCAAGTATTTTTCCCTTAAAGTGTTTTACATTATATGTTATAAACGTTTTCACATTATTTTCCTCAATAAGCCATGAAACCATAGCGTCGCCAACGCTTAAGTCTCTACTAATATACTTCATTACTATTGAAACGAACTCTTCCTGACTTTTGGGAAACCGTTTCCAGTAAAGTACTTTAAAATCTCTCCTTTTGTGAAGTAGTTTAAATAGTTCCAAAGACTTAAGATGGCCTTGAGCAATAGCCATTAAACCGCATAGTTCGAGTACATTATATATGGTAGTACATTTCGCTATTCTTGACTCAATAATTTTCTTTGCTATGTTAAATCTGGGATCCCATTGATATATGAAGTATATGGCCAACACATCCGTATCCAAGGACATCATATTGTTCTACCTCTAAGCCTATTCATAGTATGGGTAATGTCTTCTAAGCTTACGCTTTTTAGTCTCTTCCTAGCTTCATTTAAATCTATGATTATCTTCGCTTTCTCAGCAAGTGTTCTTTCTAATTTACCTTCTAAATACTCTCTAACAAAATACATTAGCTCATTGCTTGTGAAGCGTACTTCCTCAAGCCTTCTTCTAGCTGCATCTTCAAAGAAACTTGTTCTGGATGAGTAATAGCCTTTTCTTATTAGATTATCTATTTCTTCGACTAGTTTTCTGGGCAAACGAATCTGAACAAGTATTGTTTTTCCCGTTTTCGACGGCACTACTTACACCGTTTTGATAGTATAAATACTAGTATTTAAAATATATTACAGTGTATTGTATATTACTGCATAGCTGTTTTTCTTATTTCTTTCACAATTCTCATAAACTTTTTGACTCTCTCCGCATCTACGGGATTTTGTGTTATTCCATTAACTTTGAAGTATGTTCCTACTATTGCCCCATCAGCATATTTAAGAAATGTTTTAACATTATCTATGTTTACGCCGCTTCCTAGAAGTACTGGTCTTTCAGGAGTAGCTTTCTTCACTTTAATAACATCTTCTACTTTGGGCGGAACACCGGTCATAGTACCGGTCACTATGAGTGCGTCGGCCATGTAGAAGTCGCACCAGATGGCATGGGTTCTTAAATTTATTCCTGGAAACATTACTGCATGTTTCTTACAAACATCAGCAAAGATTCTAATATCTTCAGCATAAAGCATTTTCCTTGCTCTCAAGAGTTCAGCAGCACAACCATGATCGAGTTCTCCAGTATCCCAAACCAATGCCCCCGTTAGAAGACATACCCTTATGAACTTAGCTCCGGCAGCCTTAGCTATAGCCAACGTAACCCTACCACCATTATGAACAACATTAACACCTACAGGCACATTAGACATTTTCACAACTTCCCTAGCAGCTACAGCTTGAACAGCAATCTCCTCCGGAGGAACATCCATACCTACATAATATGGCAAGTCCCACATGTTTTCAACAATGAGACCATCAACACCACCCTCAATAAGCGCTGAAGCTTCCTTCAAAGCGAAATCAACAATGTAGTCGATTGACTCACCCTCATACGCTGGAGCCCCCGGAAGAGGAGGCAAATGAACCATACCTATTATGGGCTTACTAACACCAAAAAGCTCTTCCAAAGAACATAATCTCTTGCTATAGAATCTATTAGCCCACTCAACCTTGAACTTGGACATGCCGTTCGCCCATAAATAACTAAGAAATCATGGGGAATATAAATATCGAACAATAAAGCAATTATGTGGGGCTAAAAACTAATTTGGAATACTGGCTTGATATAAGCCAATAGTTTATAAATAAAATGTGCTACTATTAGTACCTATGCCATTACGGTATTGTACTCATGGCACAAAAAGTATAACCCTATATACTGGTTATACCTAGTATATTCTATGGTGTATACCCTTGGGGAACGTTATTGTCGTTAAGAATGTTGATAAGAATCTATATAGGAGACTGAAAAGTACTGCTTCTCTTAAAGGCTATACTATTGGTGAAGCATTAAATGAAGCCATTAAACTATGGTTAATGTTAAATGAGGCAGTAAATAGGGATTATTTAGACTACTTAGCATGTAGAGAGAAAAGCGAAGAAAAACTTAAAGAGATCAATGAAAAATACTGTAAGAAACATAAAGGAAAGTATGTAGTTGTTTGCGATGGTATTTTCATTGGAATATTTGATAATGAGAAAGAAGCATTAAATAATGCATGCAAATCTAAGGCAAAAGAATGTATTGTAACTAAGTTAGGCGAACCCATTAA
>CAZBXI010000043.1:0-12254 GCA_964496035.1 uncultured Desulfurococcales archaeon | reverse complement strand
ACAGTAGTTTGTCATGTCTGTTAATATTACTAGTACGTGCATGTCGTGTTTCCATGCTAGAAATTCTGCCGTTGTCAGCGCTACTCTTGGAGCAGCTATTCTCTCTACTGTTGGGTCAGACGCTGTGTTTATGAAGACTACGGTTCTTTCTAGAGCACCTGTTTCCTCGAAGTTTTTAATGAAGAACCTAGCATCGTCAAAAGTTACTCCTATTGCTGCGAAAACTATTGCGAAACTTTCCTCCTTACCCTTAACTGTTGCTTGTCTAACTATTTGAGCAGCTATTCTGTTATGGGGCAGACCTGACCCGCTAAATATAGGTAGTTTCTGACCTCTAACTAGAGAGTTTAAGCCATCTATAGCTGATATTCCTGTTTCAATAAATTCTGATGGTGGCTGCCTTGCTGCTGGATTTATCGGTGCACCGTTTATATCTGCATAGTCTTCAGGGATTATTGGTGGTCCACCATCTATAGGCCTGCCTAGACCATCAAATGTTCTTCCAAGCATGTCCAATGATAATGGGAGCTTAAATGTTTCACCTTTAAATCTAACAGTGCTTCTCTTCAAATCTACTTCTTTAACTCCTCCGAAAACCTGAATAACCGTAGCGTCTTTGCTCACGTCAATTACTTGACCATACCTTACTTCTCCGGATGCTGTTTCGACCTCAACGATTTCGCCATATTTTATTCCAGGCATGCTTTCAACTACTAGTAATGAGCCTCTAGCACTGTAAAGGGAGCTTACTTCTTTTACGAAATATGGGGCACGATATGCTTCCGTCATGGTCTTCACCTCATTTTTTCAGCTACTAGCTTTTTGAATTCTTGGTCCATTTGCCTCCATATTTTCTTGATTTCTTCTTCAACTTTATCGTAGGGTATTTCCTTCATCCTAGCTATCCTGTATTTTACGGGAAGCTTCCTTATCTCATCGACTGTTATACCCATTTCTAAAACATTTTTCGCTTTCTCATAGAATCTTATAATGGTCTTCATCATTAGATGCGTTTTCTCTGGTGGTGAGTAAGTGTCTATTTCGTGGAATGCACTTTGCATTAGGAAATCTTCCCTAATCATACGTGCTATTTCAAGAGTTAACTTGTCTTTCTCAGGTAATGCTTCAGGACCAACTAGCCTAACTATTTCCTGAAGCTCTGCTTCTTCCTGCAGTAACCTCATTGCTGTTGCTCTTATCTCCTTCCATTCCGGATCTAGTTTCCTCCACCACTTCTCAACAGTATCAACATATAGGCTATAGCTTATTAGCCAGTTTATTGCTGGGAAGTGCCTCCTATTAGCTAAAGCAACATCTAATGCGAAAAGAACCTGAATGATTCTAAGAGTGTTCTGAGTTACAGGCTCACTAAAATCAGCACCAGGAGGGCTAACAGCACCAACGACAGTAACTGAGCCTTTACGCGGAGGCTTACCAATACATTCAACTCTACCTGCTCTCTCATAGAACTCAGCTAATCTAGAGCCGAGATAAGCTGGGAAACCCTCTTCACCGGGCATTTCTTCGAGTCTTCCCGAAATTTCTCTCATAGCCTCTGCCCATCTTGATGTTGAGTCTGCTACTAGTAGTACGTCGTAGCCCATGTCTCTGAAGTATTCTCCCATAGTTATTCCCATGAATACGCTTGTTTCTCTTGCTGCTACGGGCATGTTTGATGTGTTTGCTATGAATACTGCTTTTTCTCTTAAAGGCCTACCTGATCTTGGATCTTTGAGTTTAAGGAAGCTATGTAGCGCATCGGCCATTTCGTTTCCTCTTTCACCACATCCGACATAAATGTTTAGTTGGCTATGAGACCACTTAGTTAACTGCTGTAAAGTAACTGTGTTATGGAATATGGTTGGTACTTCGCCTCCTACAAAGTTATGAGTTTCCTTAACAGTTAAATCGTAGACTACTGTGGGATAATTGTAGATTTTAGTGTTAACAACTTTGTCTAAAGCTACAGTTTCCATGGCCTTCAATATTCGCTCTATAAAGTTTACTAAGTGTAACCTACTCCTATACTTTACTATTAGAGAAAACATCCTTGACAAAGTATACTTGCTAATGTTCTCTTTAAGGTAAATCTGATTACCTATGTGAATACCTTTTCTTTCAAGCTTCCTCTTAGACAACACCTTGAATATTTCTTTGAGAATTCTTGGAGATATGGGAATAGCTTCTCTTGCTAACCTTACTTCCTTACTTTTCTTAATATAATTCTCTAACTTGGCAACCTTTCCTATTCTAGGTGCATTTTTTAAGATCAGCTTATAGAATTTCCTAAGCTCCTCTATCCCCGTAACATATATTCTAGTTTTACTCTTACCTTTCTTAACTGAATATAGTATTCCGAGTCTGCTTAGCAAATAAGCTATTCCAGTAGCTAGTTTAGAGGAAACTGTTACATACTCTATGGTGTTTTTACTGAAACCGCCATCACCAAGAAATAATCCTTTCAAAAATGCTGCTACAACATTATCTGGTGATTTCAGTATTTCTCTAGGAACTTCAGCATTACGGGATTTTCTTCTTTCAGGAATCCCTAATTCTCTCATCAACCTAGCTATTAATGCTGAGTAAACTTCAATTCCATACACTGTTCTGAATGGCTTCTCTTTAGCGTCAATATTAAACAGTTTTTTGACAAAATATTTGAATCTCTCACGTAAGACTTTATCGTTGCTAAAGAACCTTACGCTTCTCTTAGTAACCATACCATCAGATATTATTAGCCCCAATAATTCAGCGAAATCCTCTGATAAAACGCTTGGTATTTTTACTGTAAGCTTGCTTCTTCTTAACCCGAGAATTTCTGGGTACTCTACAGTTTTGTAGAGCTTCTTAAGAGCTACTATTAGCCTTAGTGGTATTGAAGAATTTCTCCTATAAGCCAGAGTCTTAATGGTTTTCTCCGATAAACCTGTTTCCTTTGAAAGTTCTTTTAATTTCCCTGTTTTAATTGCTGCTAACAGTAATGTTCTTAGCTCATTGTTGAAAGGCTTGTCCCTGCTCATTACATCACAGTACTTTGCCAGTTTTTCTAGAGGCACATTAAGTTCTTCTGTTATTACCCTTATTTTCCTCGGAATAACTAGGAACATTCCAGGTTGTATGTTTTTAGCTTCAATATCTTCAAAGCCTTTTTCAGGGTTAAAAACCACTAATTTGTGGTCCGGAGTAACTCTTATTTTTCTTCCACTTGATGTTTCTATTTCAACCACTTTATCTGTGTACCCTCTGTAAACATGTGTTGCTTTTACAGGCTTTATTTTTTCACCATCAAACCCTAAGACCTCTAAGGGGTTCTTTAACTTATAAAGCTCCTCAGCTAAGCTATAATCAGGTTTTCCTCCTTTAGCTTCTTCGAAAATTTCATCTATTATTTTAATACTTCCATCAGATAGAAAGATGGGGGTACCTGGCATAACACACTTTCCTGTTCCAAAGCCTCCAGGTATTGCTGCTTTACCACCCTTAGCTAGTGGGAACATGTAATCAATAACGCGGGTTCCAGTAATTAGTGGTTCTTCAGGATCCAGTTTCTTCCTACTGGGTCTAGGCCTACGTACCGGCCATTTATGATACATTTTTAGCTCATATTTTTCTCCATTATGTTCAACAACAGCTACTGTTTCCTCTATGGTGTAGTCTCCTCCAGGAATAACTTCTTTAACAACACCTCTTACATCAGGTGGAACCATAACTTTGTGTTCAATTAAGGGAGTTTCAGGAACAACACCTATAATGTCTCCGCCACTAACTTTCTCTCCAGGCTTAATAGTCGGTGTGAAATGCCACTTCTTATCCCTAGGTAATGGGTGGGCTCTGACACCTCTTCTCACAAATGGTCCAACAAGTACTTCAAGTTCGCTTAGAGGTCTTTGCAAACCGTCATATACTGTTCCTACTATTCCAGGGCCTAACTCTGCTACTAGAGGTTTACCTGTTCCAACAACTTTCTCGCCTACGGTTAAACCTCCTGTGTCTTCGTAAACCTGGATTATTGCTCTGTCTCCTTCTAAACCTATTATTTCGCCTATTAGAGCTTCTTCCCCAACCTCAACTACTTCATATACTTGAGCCCCTCTCATACCCTCAGCAATAACTAGGGGGCCTGAAATCCTCCAAATCCTACCTACAACCATCCACTATCACCTTAAAACTCAACTGCAAAACCTATAACCTTCTTAACATACTGCTTATAGTACTCCTTCACATCGGGGTGCATGGGTCCTTCTATACCGGGCACATATAATATTATAGGTATATTTTTACCTTTATATTCTGAAACTATGTCTTCTACGTGTTTTCCGTATTTTTCATGCATTATTATAACACCTATTTTTGGGTCTTCAAGTGCCTCCTTTAAATATTTTCTAACCAGCTTACGTTCATTGCTTCCTTTAGGTATTTCATATACTTTTTTAACACCAGCTAGTCTGAAACCTATAATAAGGTTTTCGTCACCTATAATAGCGACACCGTACTTCTTAATTCTCCTCAACATGTGTCACCTTATTTCCCTAATGAATTTAGAGTATACTTCTACGGGAAGTTTTTCTTCAATAACTCTAAATGTCAGAAAAACAAGTCTGATTTCCTTCTCCTTAGTAAGCAAGTAGTGAAGTAGAACAGCTGGTGTTAGTAGTGCTGTTGAAACGGTTTCCTTAATTCTCCTCATAGAGTAGTCTATTATTGTTTTTTCAACAAGTAAAACATCTCCTACAAGCCTATATATTTCCATTATGCTTCTCCCAGCTTCTGCATAGGGTGTTCTTTCAATTTTCTCTACAAGTTCATCTAGATTTCTAGATTCTAACATAGACTTTAAAACATCATGATGTAAAACATAGGTAATGTCAAGTAGGTTTCTAGCTGCACCTGCTTGGTCTCCTGAAAGAACCCCTCTAACAACAATACTTAGGTTTAAAAGGTCAATGTATGTTCCTATTGATGGTAGAAGCTGCTCTCTACCTCTCATTTTTAAAGATAACGACATGAGATTCGAGTAGTATAGGCTGTCAAGTTTTTTCTCAAGCTCCATTCTAACTTTTCTAACATCGGCTTCTGTTGCAAATCTCTTAATATACTCTTCAATGGCTGTTGCGTAGTCGTGAAGTCCTGCTATTTTAACTATATCAGCTACCTCATCTATTGAAGCTGCTTCATCAAGTTTTTTCAAAAGACCTTGCTCATGTATTAACCCTATGGGCACTAGTTTTGTTGGGTGAATGGACTTCCCAGTTATTCTTCTAAGAACTTGTTTAATGTTTGCTAAATCGTACTTTACTATGTAGTATCTTAGAAACTCTAGTGCTTCCTTAGGTAGATATTTTTCAATGTAAGTTATATCGTATGATAAATAATTCCAAATAGCTTCTTCTAAATCTGCAAACGTGGTTATTGTTGCTATTCTTTCAGAAAGATATGAGCCAAGTTCTGTACCTAGGAAGACCTCTACTGCATCGGCGAAGCTTTTCTTTTTCAAAGCCTCAAGCACATGTATTTCAGTTATACACCTTGCTTCTTTTCCTTTAAGTGATGCAGCTAAGGAACCGTAAGCACCATATCTTCTATATTTTGCTGAGGTAAAGAGAGCTAGTATAAATAGGAAAGCGGGAGGAATTATGAGAACTAAAAGCATGAGAAGATTAAAAGTAGTAGACAATGCTTTATTCACCAAAAAGTTCTCTACTCAATTTAGGCATTAACCTTGAAAGTACCATTTCTAGTCTGGAATCGTAGCTGTTATCTATTTTGAACTTGCCATCCACTGATACTGCTACAACTCCTCCGCTAATGTTCTCGTCAGCTACTACTTCCTCAACTCTATTTCCAAGTCCTTCCTTCTTAATAATCTTCTCCAAGATCCTAACATCTACGGGGTTAGCGTAAACAATTACTTTACCTGAGGGTATAGCTTGTATTGTTTCTAGTAAGAGAATTCTTAGCGATTTTTCTACATTGAAGTTCCTTTTCTTTAGTATTTCCTTAGCTTCCTTAACTATGCTTTCAATTATTTCATATTTCGTCTTAGTTATTTCCTTCCTTGTTTTCAAGATTGCTTGAACAACTATTGCCCTGGCTTTTCTCTTAGCTGCTTCAATTATTTTCGATGCTACTCTCTCATACTCGCTTTTACGCTTTAACTTAGCTTTATTAATTATTTCTTCTGCGTCTTTTCTAGCCTTCTCCAATATAGCTTCTGCTTCAGACCTTGCTTTTTCAAGTATAGCCTTACTTACTCTTTCCAACGTAGCTTCTTCGGCCACCATATTACACCCTATATCTTTATCATTGTAATGTTTTAGACCAGTACAGTTAGCGATAGAGCCAGTATAGTGAATACTAGTCCTAGTACTCCGAATAGTTCAGTGTAGACTGCCAATATTATAGCTGAGGTTAGTATTTTACCTTTAGTTTTAGGTAGTAATGCAATACCTGAAGAACATGTAACACCCTGATAGGCTGCCGAAAACCCTTCAGCAAAGCCGCCGATCAAGCCTATACCTAAAACCATTAACCCTTTCTGGAAAGCAATTGCGGGATCTGTAATGTTTTGGAATATTGGCAGAACTTGTGTAACGACATATAGTAAAATTATTAGTCCATAGAATGTTTGCGTCATCGGCAAAGATGCTAGTAGTAGCACGTTTCTAAACTGCTTAGGATCCTCGGATACTGTCGCTGCTCCAGCTGATCCCGCTATACCTACACCCACCGATGAGCCGGCTAATCCACCTGCTAAAGCTACTGCACCACCAACCACAGCTAATGCTGGGCCAAGTTCAGGAGGTATTGCTGCCGCTATTTCCATTTTCAAACCCTCCTTCACATACATGTGTACATGTTTTTTAACCTTATCTTAATTAATATCTGTAACCTTAACTAGGCCTAATAACTAATCTTCTCCTAATAATGAGTTTTAATGGTGAATACTCTTCTCCTCCTCCCTCATAGAATTTGGGAAGGAATTCTACGAAACATAGTCTTAAAGCATGAATAAACGGCCCTATTATTCCAAGTACGAAGTTCAGTAGGTGACCTATTCCAAAAACTGCTGCTCCAGCTATTCCACCAAGTACTAAGCCTATTATACCCGGTACGAGGGAATTTACCCCGTTGATAACCATTTCACACATTAGATTGAAGCTTGAAGCTAAATACACTGTTGCTAAAGATACACCAGCAAGCCTAGTATATGACATTACGTCTCCTAGAAGACCTGTTATATCGAAGATCCACATAAACGTACCGAAGAATCTCATAGCTAGGAACTGCGAATATGCTAGAAAACCTATGCCTACGAAAACACCGTAAATAAGTTTCTCATATGCTTCTCCGGGTATTGGAAGTATTGGGTAGTTTATCATAGTGTATAGAATGTATGGTATGCCGAATATTTGTATTAGAAATAAGCCTATTTTGTTTGCAATAATCACCTTATCTCTCTCCTTTATAGCTCTAATGAACCCTAAGAAGTGGGCAACATTAACGTGGACTAAGCCTATAATCATGGATGCTATGATTAGGTTAAGAGGATTGATAAGTTCAGGTGTTAACGGGGGTATTTTGATACCTATTCTGCTAAATGTGTCCCCCATGTATGAGCCAAAAAGTATTCCGCCGGCAACAGAAGCAGCTGATGAAACATATAACATTCTCTTGAAAAGCAAGTAGTTTTCAGACTCGGGGTTTTCAACGAGCTTATCCAATACGTATCTTACAGCTAAAAATAAGGCTAAACCGTAAACCACATCGCCAAGCATTATTCCGAAGAATACTGCGAAGGAATATGCGACTATTGGTGTTGGATCCCACTCCGTGTACTTCGGTACACCATAAAATTTAACTAATGGTTCAAAATAGTTGAGTATTTTAAGGTTCTTCATTTTAGTTGGAGGTATTTCCTCTTTACCTGGTTCTGTAAAGCTTATGTAGAAATATTTTACATTGTTATGAAGTTCATAAAGCAGTTTCCTCCTCAAAGATTCAGGAACCCATCCTTCTATGACGCTTATGTATTTCGCTCCAACAGCTTTCTCTAAAACTGAAAGCTTTGCTACTTCGTTTTCAAGGATAATTCTTAAGACAATTACCTGGTTTAGATTTTCCTCTATTAGCTTTTCTAATTCTTTAGATGTTTCCATGTACTCGTTCTCATACTCTTTCAGTTTCTCCTTAAGTTCTCCAACATATTCGCTTAGAGGCTTTACTTCTGAAGGTACATCTATTGTTTTAATGTTTAAATCCCTTAACACTAGTTTTACATGTTGGAAATCTCTTTTCAAACCAACGATAACAATTACTTTTTCATGCATGTCCGGGGTTAGTTCTTCAACCATGAACTGTACTATTCCACTTACTTTCTTCATGAAATCTTCTTCTCTTTCAACTGGAAGAACTATTGTTTTTGAAAATACCACATCGCCTTCATAGTTCATATCTCTTAGTTTCAATGTAGGATATTTTCTAGCTACAAGTTCTAAGTACCTTAATGTTTCACTTGTTTTCTCTTTAAGAGTTTCAGTATTGCTTAGTTTTTTAGCCAAGATTTGAAGTCTAGAAAATATTTGCTTAACCGGTTCACCGTATTTCTCAAGAAGTTCAGGTATTGTGTATGGTTCTATTTTCTCCTTAACCTCGATAACATGTTCCTTCTTAACGTAGCCTAGGAATCTGTCAACTATTTTAAGTAGCTCTTCCAGCTCAGTTTTCTTCTTTTCAATAATTTCCTTCTCTATAGGTCTTAGCTCTTTAACTTCTTTTACATGTAATGCTTCTGCGGCGTGAAGTGCTAATAGTACCTTATCTATTTCATCTTTTACGCTAACTATTCTAGCTTTAAACATGCGCTCCGGTTTACTTAGAACAACATTGAGAGTCATTTATTCTGTCCCCGTAACGTAGCTGACAATGAGTTTAATTACTTCACGTTTTTTCTCTTTAGCTTTACTTATTATCTTCTGTATTTCAGATTTTGCTTCATGCTCTATTCTTTTTGCTTGTTCTTCAGCATCTCTAATTACTGATTCTGCTTGGGCTTTAGCTTCGCTTAAATCTAATGGTGCTTCAAGTATTTCCCTGGCTTTCTCTTCAGCTCTTTTCTTAAGTTCTTCTGCTTTCCTCTTCGCTTCATTAATTATTTCTTCTGCTTTTCTCTCTATTGCCTCTATTTCTGAAAGCGCTGTCAAAACGTTAGCACCTAATTAGCGTTATTTGGGTATAATGTGTCGAATAGTTGGAAGTTTATAGTGTAAAATAAAAGTTTCTACCATTAGACTTTGTGTCTTAAGGTGTTTCCGCTAAATTAAAATACGACTAGCTTAACAATGTTAGACTAGACGAAAAGTGTGATAGACTATGCCAGCTACTTCTAAGAGGTATCCTGTGCCTCTCTCACATGTTCCTGCTGGCTACACGGTTAGAGTTGTCGGCATTATTGCTGGACGTGGTGCAGCAAGAAGACTTGCGGAAATGGGTTTAACGCCCGGATCTATTGTTAGAGTTTTAAAGAATGATGTAGGACCTATTCTCCTATATGTTAGAGGTATAACTGTAGCTATCGGTAAAGGTATGGCCATGAAGGTTCTTGTAGAAGTTATTTAAAGCTTACTGTTTCACTTGAACTTCTCAATTATGTACCTATATGCTGAATCTGCAGCTATAGCTCCTTGAGCTGCAGCCACTACTATTTGTTTAAATGCTCCTGCAGCATTGGTGCAGTCTCCGGCTGCGAAAATGCCCGGTATATTTGTTGATTGATCTCTTCTAACCTTCACATATCCCTTCTCATCTACTTCCACGCCTATTTTTTCAAAGAATTTTCTTGGAGGGTCAGCTCCAATCTCTATGAATACACCGTTTACTGGTATTTTCTTTCCTGTTTCTCTGATTTTAATCCATTCTACTGTTTTTGTACCACCTATTTCAGCAACGTTGCTGTTGAGGATAAAGTCTACTTTCGGATTCTCCTTAAGCTGCCTAATGTAGAATGGTTGTGCTCTAAGCTTATCTCTTCTATGAACTATGTAGACTTTCCTAGCATACTCTGTTAAGAGAAGTGCTGCACTAGCTGCGCTATCACCACCTCCAATAACAGCTACTACTTTATCTCTAAATAGCGGTGCATCGCAAGGAGCACAATACGAAACCCCTCTACCTAGAAACTCTTCTTCCCCAGGAACACCAAGTTTTCTTTTCACAACACCTAAAGCTAAAATAACAGTTTTCGACGTAAACCTTTCCCCAAGAGAAGTAAGTACGTCAAACATTCCATCGCCTTTCCTCTTAATATCAACAACTTCATCAATAACTACGGGGACCTTATAATATTCTAAATGTTCGTAGAGTTTATCAATGAATTCAGGGCCCATTATCCTACGTACACCAGGATAGTTTTCAATATAACCTATTTTATTCAGCTGACCCCCCTTCTCCTTAGTTACAATCAGGGTTTTCAACATGTACCTAGCAGAATATATTGCAGCAGTAACTCCAGCCGGACCTCCACCTACAATTACAACATCATACTCTTTCTCCCTAGACTTCTCAACTAACCCAAGGCCCTTAAAAGATATCCTCAACGACATTCAAACCACCTAAAAACACTAAAAACACTGTAGTTTAAGTTTTTAACCCCGTTAATGTACAGAAAGATCGTAAACAAAAACCATTAGGCTTTATACTAAATAATTTTTACATACAATGAAGATAAGGTGAGAACTATTAGGGCTAAAGCCATTCCAACAGCTTTCCCAAACCTACCCAAAACGCTTCAACCCTTCAAACCCTACTCTGGAACATACTCATCAACAAACCAAACCTCAAGCTTAAAATCGAAAAACCACCAACCCCACCACCACAACCGTAAACACAGTTCTCAACAGCAAAAACCAACAGGTTCTCCTCAGAAGTAAAGAATGAATGATCCAACTGTAATTGGGACATGAACTACATTTAGACATGTAAGCGATGTATTTGAGTTGTTTTTTCTTTTAACCTACGTATGCGCTACTAATTCCCTCTTTTGCTGCTACCTCCTGTACTTGTTTATCCCCTGTATATAGTTTACTTGCTTTTACATACTTCGCAGATACTATTTGTAAAGCATCTGCTTCATATATGTGATGTTTTTCGATAAGAGACCATGTTTGGATAAGTAGCTTTGTTTTAACCGGGATTATTTTTAATAGTCTTAACTTTAATAGTCTAACTGTTTCGCCTATGAACTGGTATCTGGCTTTTTCATAGTCTTCTCTACCTAGCCACCCTCTTCTATGATACTTGTCAAGTACTCCGAGAACTTCACCTATATTCCATGCTGAAAAGGAGATTGTAAGATCTCCACTTAATGCTTTATAATATACTTCACTTACTATTTCGCTTCCAGGTTCCAGTATGTAGCGTTTTACTATAGCACTTGAGTCTAGATAGACTATTGTCAAGTTCTCGACTCCCTCATTTCCCTAACTACTTTCCCGGCGTTAGTTGGTACTTTGGGTTTAATAGCCACTATTGTTAACGGTATTTTCTTTTCGGGTTTCAGCATTTTACTCAGAGCTTTCATAATTATGAGTTCGCATAATTCGTCTTCAATTGCTTCTTCAACTACTTTACTAAGCATTTTTAATCCTTTTTCACTTCCAACTTTAGACTTGAGTTCTTCCCAGAGTTCACGATTAATTACGATACTTGTTTTCACCTTACCTTCCATACGGTAAACCCTATGTATGGTTAAGAGTATTTGCTGTATTAAAGCTTATCCCATGCTTGTTGTGAAGAGCTAGAGGTTATAGACTTTGTGGTTCTTGGTTTGTCGATAAAGTTATATGTTTGGCTTTGTCTTCATAATACCGGGAACTTTAGGTAGATGAATATGAAGTTTACTGGGAAAATATTATATGTTTTAAGTAAACCTGCTTCTGAAAAACTGAAATCAGAGCTAGGCAGCATTGTTGATGAACTAAATAAGACCGTTCTGGTTAAAGGCGTAGGTAAACCCGAATATGGAGCTAAAATAGTAGGGTATACGATTGCCGATAGTAATATTTTAGTTTTTAACGTTGTTAGTGGACGCAGAGTTAAGATTCATGATGCAGCTCTTAGAGCAAGAAAGAAATTAGCTGAAGTTTTAGGTAAAAAGTACAGAATAGGTATTAGAAATATCATTTTAGAAGATGTCGTTATTGAGCTTGAAGGCGAACATAAAGTTTCACTTAAAGTACCCTATGTTAAAAATGTTGAAG
>CAZBXI010000042.1:0-12580 GCA_964496035.1 uncultured Desulfurococcales archaeon | reverse complement strand
AGCTTAATTGCTGGGGGGAATGGGCCGCATCTTGAACTTACAATTTTCACTTCTTTTACGACCATTTCAGTGTAGTTAAATGATACTGGAGCTCCATGGGTGCTTTTTGCTGCAATAACACCTCTAGGTCTTACAAGCTTTAAAGCTAATGATAATCCTTTGGGATTACCCGTAACTTCGACAACATAATCGTATCCTTGGCCTTCAGGGGTTATTTTCTTTCTAAGCTCCATAGCTTCAGCAAATGTTACGACATAGTCTGCTCCAAGCTTCCTAGCGAACTTAGCCTTAGGGGAATCTTTACGCACAATAACTACTATGTTCAGCGGTGAATACTGTTTAAGAACTTGTAAGCTAAGCAATCCTATATTTCCTGAACCTAATATGGCAATATTAGACCCGGGTGCTGGGGGTTCAAGTTTAACCATTTCTATAACTGCTGCTAATGGTTCTGTAAAAACAGCTATTTCAGGATCTACTTTGACTTCGTGTATATTACGATATGGTGTTGAAACATATTCTGCCATACCACCGTCAACCGTTATACCTATTGTTTCTCTGTAAGGGCAGTGAGTGTATAGGCTATGAGTGCAGAACCAGCATTTACCGCATGTAATATTTATTTCAGTAACTACTCTCTTGCCTACAATGCTTTCTGGGATGTTGTCACCTACTTCAATAACTCTTCCGCAAATTTCATGACCAGGGATTAAAGGTGTTTTGAAAAGCTTGTAGGTACCTTTATAAAACGCCTTATCCGTGCCGCATATTCCTACAGCTTCAACTTTAATTTTAACCCAATCTTTTTTAACCTTGGGCTCCTCAACATCCTCCAGTCTTAAATCGTAAGGTTTGTATAGTCTTGCAGCTAACATTAAAACTCTCCTTCATTTCAGAGAAATTGTCAAGTAGTAAATTAAGGTATTCGATATGAGTATTTAAGCTAAGAAAATATTTACTTCGCATAATGTAGAAAGTTTAGGTGCTATTTTGAAGGAAACCTCTAGACTGCCTGGCTTTTACAAGCTAAGTATTGATGAGAGACTTAAAATAGTTAAAGAATTTGCAGGTTTAACTGAAGAAGAAACCTTAGCTCTTAAGAACTTCGGTAATCTAGGAGAAAAATTAGCTGATGTTATGATAGAAAACGTTATTGGGGCTATAAGCTATCCTTTTGCAGTAGCTGTTAACTTCATGATTAACGGCAGAGAATACTTAGTTCCTATGGTTCTTGAGGAGCCTTCGGTTGTGGCTGCTGCAAGTAATGCTGCAAGGTTTATGAGAAGAGATGGGGGAATTAAGGCGAAAGCTGAAGCATCACTTATGATAGGGCAAGTACAGGTAATTAACCTACTTAACCCGAATTATGCTAAAATGCTTGTGCTAGAACATAAGAAGGAGATTATTGATTTAGCTAATCAGCAAGACCCTATTCTGGTTAAGCTTGGCGGTGGGGCTAAGGATGTTGAAGCTAGGGTTATAGATACGCGTATAGGACCTATGCTCATACTTCACTTAATAGTTGATGTTAAGGATGCTATGGGAGCTAACGCTGTAAATACAATGTGTGAAGCTGTAGCTCCACTAATTGAGAAGATAACTGGTGGAAAGGTTTTACTTAGGATAGTTTCAAACTATGCTGTTAAAAGGCTTGTTAGAGCATGGGTTAAAGTGTATAAGGAAGATATTGGAGAAGAAGTTGTTGACGGTATAGTTGCAGCATCAGCTTTTGCCGAAGCTGATCCTTATAGAGCAGTTACACATAATAAGGGGATTATGAACGGGATAATTGCTATAGCTTTAGCTACAGCTCAAGATCATAGGGCTATTGAAGCTAGTGCTCACGCATACGCTGCTAGAACTGGTAGGTACAGGCCGCTTTCAATATGGGAAAAGGATGAAGATGGTAACCTTGTTGGCACCCTGGAAATACCGTTAGCTGTAGGCACTGTTGGCGGTGCTACTAGAACACATCCTATCGCAAGAATTGCTCTTAAGATTTTAGGAGTGAAATCAGCTAAGGAACTCGCTGAAATAATGGCTGCTGTAGGTTTAGCGCAGAACTTTGCAGCTTTAAGAGCCTTAGCTACTGAGGGTATTCAGAAAGGTCACATGAAACTTCATGCTAGAAACTTAGCTATAATGGCTGGTGCTAGAGGCGAACTAGTCGATAAAGTTGCAGAGTTAATGATTAAGGAAGGTAAAGTAAGCTATTCCAGAGCTGTTGAAATACTTAAAGCATTTAAGGAGAAAACGTGAAGAGTACTAACCCTTATTCGCATACTGTTTGAAATACTTTCCTAGAAGATACGTACGGTTAGATAGAGTTGATTAAGGTAAAGCTGATACGCTATACTCCTGAAGGAGAAAAACTTGTCGCAGTAGCTGCTAAGCAAAGTCTTTCAAGGAAGCCTTTTGAATATCAATGGGGAAAAATGACTGACGAAGAAGTAGAGGTGTGGATTAAGGAAACCTTAAAGAGAAACCATCTATCCCCATGGGAGCATTCCGTTTACACTTTCGTAATAGAAGGTATTTCACGTGCATGTAGTCATCAGCTAGTAAGGCATAGAATAGCTAGCTACACTCAGCTTTCCCAAAGATTTGCTAAGATGATTAAAGAATACTTTAGTGTAGTAAAACCTCCGAGAATAAGCGAAAACAGTGAAGCATCGGAAATCTTCGATGAGGCAGTATCTAAAGCTTATGAAGCCTATGTTAAGCTACTAGATTTAAGAATACCACCTGAAGATGCAAGGTATGTTTTACCCCAAGCAGTAACAACTAAAATAGTTGTAACAATGAATGCTAGAGAATTAAGACACTTCTTCGGCTTAAGAACATGCCTTAAAGCTCAATGGGAAATAAGGTATGTTGCTTGGAAAATGAGAGAGGAACTACTAAAAGTACATCCTTTACTCTTCAAGTGGACAGGGCCAAGATGTATAAACATTGAGAATACAACGAGAAAAGGTGAGCCAATAACAGTTGAAGACATAGTATCGAATAAAGCTATGCTAACTATCGAGCGATGTCCAGAAAATGTAGTAGCCCACAATATACCTCAATGTATAAGGAGAGCCTTAAGTATAATCAATATTCTAGAAAATAGGCCATATAGTATTATATACAACGTATAAATAAATAATAGTGGGTATATTATTTGCGGGTAAGAATTATGCCCCTCAAAGTGATATTGGATAATCGAGGTAGAATAACCATACCATCCGAGATAAGGAAGAAATTAAGATTGAAAAAGGGTACTACATTACTAATAGAAGTTAGAGAGAAAATGATAATATTAAAGCCTTTAAGAAAAATTAGTGCTAAAGATCTTTTAGGAATTGCCGGCGAAGAGGAAGTAAGTATAGAGGAGATAGAGAAATCACTATCCTATACGGACTAGAGTAAGGGTAAAGCATTGACAAAGAGATTTATAGATTCGAATATATTCATTTACGTTTTATCAAAAGATCCAAGATATAGTGCTAAGTCTTTATCAATACTTATCGACGCGGAGAAAGGAGCTTACGAGGCTTATACCTCAACCTTAGTTATTTCCCAAGTACTAGCACATTTAGAGAGAAGACGTAGAGAACACGCAATGGTAAAATTTCTTGAGTACCTAGGTGAAGGCTATATAGACATAGTAGAAACAAGCTATGAGGACATTAAAGGCTCATTGACACTTGCAAGAAAGTACTGCTTAAACTATGTAAAGTTATGGGATGACCTAATCATAGCATATCAGATGAAACGCTTAAATATAAACGAAATATATTCAAATGACAGCGATTTCGATGGAATACCTGAAATAAAAAGGTTATTCTAAATTGTCGGCTTCAAATAATTGATCATGGAACATAGTGGGAAGGCGTTCTTGGCTTTTAAGCATAATTTCAGTATTTGATGTAAGTTAAGTTATGAAGCCCTTTAATAATTACCGTAGACCAAACTGAAGAAAATAACAAGCTATTCAAGTAGGCGAACTGAAACAGATCGCAGTCTTAATGGATCCGTCTCTGAAATCCAGTATGTTGAATATCTGCCATGAAAATCTGCATGGAATGCTAATCAGTTTTCCATCGACACAGACTCGGTAATATTAAGATAATTTTAAAATATTCCCATCGAAATATTGTATCACTCTATTATTTAAACATCAATAATAGGTAAAAAAATTAAGCGACCCTCCGCGCTTGCACCCTTCGTCACTACTCTCGCACGAAGGGCGCGGTCTTCATCGGGTCGCTTAATTATAAGGATTTCTCACGTCTTAAACTTTTACATTTACATAGTTAATGTGTGAAAAGCCTCGGGGCCGGAGGATTCTTCACTACACTCAGTTCTATGTCCCGACAGAACCTCATCGGCACACGGTCAGGGCCGGCCCAGCTCCGTCATCTTTAGATCCTCAGGGGCGTGAGCTAACCCTTCATCCCCTATTGTGCCCCGGCGACCAGCATTTATCTTGTTTTTAGAATTATTTAAGCTTAACATCTAAACACCCTTTTCTACATGCTAAAACATGCTAAAAATTAATATAGTTATGGCTTCCCTATGTTAGTAGGGTATATTATTATGCAGGAAGCAGCTGAATTAGTTAAGTTGGTTGTCGAGGGTTTACTTCTTCTCTATAATTGGCTGGTTTACATTATTAGGTACATGTTAGAAGCAACAATATTCAAGGAGAACCCTGATATAGCTCAGAAATACGCTGACGCTATAGGAATATTATCGTCAATAACAGCCATATATTTAATCTTACTGCTTTTCGAAACAGCTAAGAAAATACTTAAAGTCGTTCTAATCCTTGGATGGGGGTTATTAATATTAGCTTTAGCTCTTGGAGTTGCTGGAGGAATTTAGTAATAGTTTCCTAGAAGCCACCAATTACCAATGTAAACTTCCTTAATACCTATTCTTTTCAGTTCTCTTAGACATTCTTCGGCATGTCTTCTACTTGTTGGCGGAAGATCGTTTAGTCTATGTTCCGGGTGAAATGCTAGCAGAACTATAGGTATTTTCTCGTTTATTGAAACAACATATTCTCCTATCTTACTTACCTCGTAAACATCAACGTACCCTGGAACTAAAAGTATGGAGACAACAAGTAATGGTATTTCGGGTCTTTCATCAAACATTTTACCTACAAGCTTAACATTTTCTTTAACCCTTTTAGAAGCATCTACTCCTGTAAGAGCTTTGTAAACTTCGGGAGTCCATGCTTTAAAGTCTATTTTAACTATGCCTCCGCTTTCAAAACTTAACCTAGTCATTTCCTTCATAATTGCCGGGTTTTCGTACCCATTAGTTTCCCAACATATTCTCTTAATTAGCCCCTTCTCCTTGGCAGTTTTCAATATTTTCCTGGAAACGTAAAGAGCATGAACTGCAAAGGGACCCGGATCTCCTCCAAAGTAGCAGATACATGTTACCCTAGGGTTCATAGCTGCTCTGTAAAGTTCTTCAACAGTCATTGTTGGCTTAGTTTTCGCAGCCATAATTTTATGGTCGTAGTTTTGGCAGAACAAGCAATCAAAATTGCATCCACCATAAAATACTGCTAAGTTGTAATAACCATATTCTACTCCCTTAGAGAAAGTGTATTCAGGGTAGCCTCTTGAAGTATTAGCTGGGCAAACTTTTTCAGCAACACAGTTTGTTGGGTGTGGATCGAGATAGTAAAGTCCAACAGCTTCCTCCCAGCTATTTGTCCTAAACCTTAAGAAACCATTTACACTGGAAAGTATACCGCAGAAACCAATACCATTTGGAGGGATCTTACACATGTTTCCACAATAATTACATAGCTTGCCATTAACGCTCCTAGGCGGTTCCCTTGGTAAACCTATCTTATCCCTAAAAGTATAATGTGCCTTTAAAGCTATAGGTAAAGCTTTCTCAGGTTTTTCCCTTAAGCAGTTAACGCATACTCCAATGTTGTTACTTATCGTTACATGTTCTCTACCGCATATACTGCACTTGCCTGGTCTTCTATTACGTAGGAACATTATGAACCTCATTGCATTCCCATGTAACCATTACGTGTTAGGGTTTAAAAATATACTATGGATATTTTCTTCTTATTTCTTCATTTTCCTTATTTTTCTTAGCAGAATAGTAAATCTTAAGCCTTCAATCCAGAAAAGTGCGGCTGCAAGTAAACCAAAAAACACTACTATAATGTTTAAACGTTCCCCGCTTAGAACAATGTATAATATTGTTGATACGGTGAAGAATACAGCATATGGTATGAGTCTAGGGATAAGCATTCCGAAAAGTGTAGTATAAGCATAGAGTATAGGAGGTTTGGATGAATGTTCGGAAGCCTTATAGAGACCGTCTCTTGTTTTTACAGCTAACCCGAATTCAACAAGTCTATCTAAATGGTATTTTGCAGTAGATGGGCTTTTAAAACCCATTTTCCTCTGAACTTCTCTAACACCTAAAGCTCTACCCTCTTCGAGAAGTAGCATGTACACTCTAAGTGACGTCTCACCAAGTCTTTCCAATAACTTTCACCGGTAAGTTATGCGGGCTTAGACTGCACATTCACACGTTATATTGTTAATCGCTTAAGTATAAACCATACTATCAGAGCTGCTATAAGACCTCCTATAACGGTTTGCGCAACGATGAAGGCTGGTGTTATCAGCTCTACCCTGCCTGTCTCACCATACATTTCCCTTTGTACACCAGCAACACCGCTAGAACTATATGTCGCAGGCATAGCTGTTGGCGATGGAGTTGGCGTAGGAGTGGGCGGCATTGGGGGTAAGTAAGTAGTTGCTTGTTTCTCTAAGTATGCTACGTATTCCAGTTCTCTTGGCCCGCACAGAGTCTTAATCAATAATGGGTTTGACGTTTCATAGTATGGTTTCCAAGTTTCTTGATAAACTATTCTAGAGTTCCAACCGGCAAGACCCGGTTTCGCCATTTCAGATAATGTTTCGATATCGCTTTGTTCTAATCCTTCAATAACACCTTCTTCGCTAAGGTAGATTAGCTCTCTAAATACTACTTCGCTCCAAAGTATTTCAGTTTCTACATCAATAGCTCTTACAGGTGTTTCACGTGCATCACTTACTTTAATGTACTCTACAGGTATGTTAAACTTAGAACTTATCTTATTCAAAGAATCTTCAATGAATTCTGCTAGGGAAACCTTAGGATTAATGTTAATTACCGTTATTTCCGCTACTTCTGTAAACTTATTATCTTCTATGGTGTACTTCCTTTTCACTATAAATAATTCATTAACATCAGTTATTATGCTCTCTCTTGGAAGTTCAGGGTATTTAATGAGGTAAGTGGCTATGAACACTTTTTTGTCAATAAGTTTCGGATTTACTTGAAACCTAATACTATATGCTAATCCCTCCCCTAAATTCAGTTCTTTCAAGTTCACAGGGTAAATAATAATGAAGACCCTACTATCGGTAATGCTTGGTTTAATGTATTTACCGCCAACTTCTACACATAACTGTCTAAGCTTCTCAATATTGAAACTTATCCCCGGTTTGTTCATCAGTATTTCGTAAGCATAGTAATCGTATGGACTTATGCATGCCCTAATACTTAACACTGACGTAGTAGCTACAATAAGAATAATGAATAACGCAATACTTGCAACCATTTTCCTCATAGACTGTCATCTCTGAGAAACTTATCTTACCTAAGTATTTTAAAACTAAGGATTCGAACAAAATATAAGAGAATTCAGTACATTTAAGACTTTCAAACCAGAGCCTGTCAATATGAGAACTGCTGTATCATCCCTATCTATTATTTTTTCACGTACTGCTTTCTTGAAGGCAGCATAAACTGTTGCTGATGTTGGTTCAACTATAAATCCCATGTTTATGAGTTCTTTAAGAGCTGAAATTGTTTCGTTATCGGAAACAACTGCACATAAGCCTTTGCTTACATTTAAAGCGTTTAGTATTTCGTTTAACCTAGGAGGCTTCTTTATCATAATCCCGTCAGCTATCTTAGAGCGTTTTTCGCCTTCCATTTCTAAGCCTAATTTCTCACATAAACTACAGTAACCTTCTGCTTGAACAGCTACAAGCTTAGGCATATTAGTTAGCATATTCATTTCCTTCAACTCTAGAAAACCCTTAAAAACTCCGAGAAACAACCCTCCACTACCAACGGGCGTAAATACGTAGTCGATATTTCCACCTATTTGCTCCCATAACTCATAAGCTATTGTCTTTAATCCTTCTATAAAGAAGGGATTCCACCAATGTCCTACATAAACCCCTTTTCCTTCTTCAGCAGCCTTTAAGGCTTCTCTGTTAACTTTCTCTCTTGGCCCATCAACTTCTATTACGTTTGCTCCTAAAAGCCTTAGGAAATTCTTTTTACCTGTAGGAGCCTTTTTAGGCACGTAAATGTTAGCCCTTATTCCCGATACTTTACATATAAGGGAGAAGGATATACCAGCGTTTCCTGAAGAATCTTCCACAATTTCCTTAATCCCCAACTCTTTAATCTTAGCTACTGTTACATAAGCTCCTCTATCCTTAAAAGAACCTGAAGGATTAAGGTAATCCATTTTCATGTAAACCTTAGCTCCTAAAAACTTCTTAACCAGCGGTGTACCGCCAACAGTTATCTCTGGAAAATACGTGGAGCATACGGGTAAAAGGGCCTCATATCGCCTCATATCCCTATATTCTTTCTTCAATATTTTTTGGAAGTCTAAGTTTTCTAGGTTCTCAAATATTATATTTAGTGTTCCTCCACAACTATGTCTCCATATCCACTCCTTAAAGTCTATTACAGAGCCACATTTGCTGCATTGAATAATGTACTTCAAAATAGCCACCCATATTTTCCGCTTTATTATTCCCAATATAACCGTTTAGTTTTTTAGGTTGTGTTCATTTACTGACACTGAGCTAATATACGTAATGTCTATGCGGTGGTTAGCAATGCGGCTAAGAACAACTATAGTTACGCTTATCTGCTTAACCATAGTACTTCATGTAGTATTATTAGCTTATCCTATATCTTCAACTACTTCGCATGATGTGTTTAAACGTACTGTTTCCATACTTGTCCCAGCTGTTTCACAAACGGAAGAAGGGTTGAAAGGAGTTATTTCTAACATCACTGTAACTATTGTAAAACCCGGATCAGGTAAGGTGTATATTTCAGCTACACCGCTTACCGAAATAGATATGCAGGCATCAGCTAGAACAGCCGCAATTATAGCTTCTACCGTTCTCGGAGAAAACCCGTTGACAATGGACTATTACGTTTCGGTTGAAAGCCCATCGATAATTATTGGTGGCCCAAGCGCTGGTGCAGCATTAACCTTAGCAATAATGTCAGCTATTAGCGGATACCCTGTAAACGGCTCTGTGATGATAACTGGAATGATTAACCCTGATGGAACTATAGGGCCTGTTGGAGGTGTTAAGGAGAAACTAGAGGCAGCGGCTAGTGTAGGTATGAAGATTTTCCTTGTACCCGTAGGTCAAAGTGTAGTTCAGGAGAATATTGTAGAGCGTAGAAGAATAGGGCCTTTCATAATAAGAACCGTTAAACCGGTGAAAATAGATCTTGTAGAATATGGCAGGAAATTAGGCGTTACCGTTATTGAGGTTTCAAATATTATTGAAGCAGCTAAGTACTTGTTGAACATGGAAATTGCGGAGAAACCTTTAGAGGATATTGAATTAAAACTCTCTGATCATTCAAAATCTCTTCTAACGAAGCAGATAACTGAGTTTAAGAACGCCTATGAAAACATTAAGTCGAGAATTAAGGAGGCTAGTGGGGTTATTGCCGATGTTCTTCGAGAGGCTGATGCTAGATACCGTAGTGCACTAAAACTTAGTGGTGAAGGAAAACTTTATTCGGCTACTAGTATGCTTTTCCAAGCAGTTTACCTCGTAGATTTCGCTTACAAGCTCCAAGAATATTATGAGAGAGGAGAAGGCGTTATTCAGGAATTTCTTAGTGAAGTAAACTCCACGATAAACGATATTAGTTCTAAAGTTTACGCTGTAAAGCCTACAAAGCTAAGTGATGTTGAGGTTCTTATAGCTTCAAGGTATAGAATATATTTAGCTAAGAAGTCTCTTGAACAAGCTGCTGAAATGTATTCTCAAGGAAAATATGAGGATACCATATTCAGCCTAGTATATGCTAAGTGGAGAGCTAAAACAGCAGAGCTTTGGATACAAGCACTTGGTCTAGGGGGTAGAGAAGCACCGTCTGAAGTAGTTATACAACATATTTCAGCTTTGTTTCTATATGAAGCTAACAGCGTAGTAGCTTATGCTAGCTCATTATTAAAAGATATCGGTGTGGTTTCAGAGGAATTACTTAGTAAAGCTGTCAAGGATCTTGAAGAAGCAGAAGAAATGAGTAATATGGGAGACTACTATGGTAGTCTTGGATTAAGCTTATCAGCTATTGCTGAAGCAACTACAAGCATTCACAAGTATTTCACGGTGAACATTGAGAAGCAACTTGAGTCCGTTAGAAGTGTTGCTGAAAAATCTTTGAAACACGCTTTAAGCTTAGATACAGAACCATTACTGGCCCTAGGGTACTACGAGTTCGCTCAGGAACAGGAAAATATGTTTGATAAAATATACTTCTACGAGCTTTCCTCACTACATGCTAAAGTACTAGGTATTGTAGGTACTATTGAGAGCCCAGGAAATGTTAGTATAAGAACAGCATCACCCACCATACCTTCATCTCCGGGGAAAACGCCAGCTCCCTTAAAAGAACAGGAACTAAGCAATATTATTGTCAAAGTCCTTCCCATATTGGCCTCGTTTATTGGAGGAATTTTGGTAGGTTATTCGTTAAAAAGAAGAGAAACTATTGCTTAGCAGGGAGGCAGCTCAGCTACCCCAGGGTAGCGTTCATCATAAAGTCTGTAGTCTCAGCTGGCATGACTTTCTTCATTGCTCGAGAAGAATAATTATTTTAGTAAAAAATAAGTTTTTATCTCAAAGAAAATGCTCTACTTGAGTACTTTTAGTTTGCCTGTTTTTCTTAGTACATGTACTCTCCATGTTGGTGTTACTGTCTTTGGGTGGCTTGCTTTAACGGTGTCTATTCTGCCTTTAGCCGTGTTTACTGGCCACTTCTTGGGCTCCTTCGGGCTCTTGTATGCTATTTCAGCTATTTCCTTCATTCTTGCAGCATATCTTTCTAGGTTCTCTTTAGTTTCTGTGTCCGTGAACTCTATCATTAGTGCTTCATGTACTATTAGTGGGAAGTATATTGTTGGCGCGTAGAATCCTGCATCTAATAGTCCTTTAGCAACGTCTTCTGCTGTAACCCCTACATCGTGTGCCATTGGTTCTGCGCTAAATACTACTTCGTGTTTCCTAAATCTTTCGGGTCCGTATGGTAGGTCGTATCCTTTAGTTCCTTTAAGTAGTTTCGTGAAGTAGTTGGTGTTTAGTACTGCTTGCTCTGTTACCTCCTTTAATCCTTGTGGTCCAAGGCTTAGTATGTATGTGAATCCCCAGAGTAGTGGTACTACGTTTCCGAAGAATGCTTTAACCATACCTATAGAGTATGGTCCTGGATACTTTAAGTAGTATCTTCCAGTTTTCTCATCGTATTTAACAATGAATCCTGGCAGTAGGTCTGATAATTTAACACCTTTCTCTGGTAATACGTCTCTCTCCTTGATACATATTGGTCCTGCTCCAGGTCCTCCTCCGCCGTGTGGTGATCCGAATGTCTTATGTATGTTTATGTGGGCAATGTCGAATCCCATATCTCCTGGTCTAGCATAGCCCATTATACCGTTTAGGTTTGCACCATCGTAGTACAGTAGTGCGTCTACTTCGTGAAGTATTTCAGCTATTTCTAAGATGTGTTCTTCGAACAGTCCTAGAGTGCTTGGGTTTGTTAACATTAGACCTGCTGTTTTCTCAGAAACAGCTGCTTTCAAAGCTTCTATGTCTACGTTACCGTCTGCATCGGATCTTACAGTAATAACTCTGAAGCCTGCCATAGCGGCGCTTGCTGGGTTAGTGCCGTGGGCTGAGTCGGGTATTATTATTTCGGTCTTTTTGTCTAGTTGACCTTTGAGTTCATGATACTTCCTAATTAGAAGTACACCGGTAAGTTCTCCGTGAGCTCCTGCTGCAGGGTTTAGCGTACAAGCATCCATGCCAACAATGTTTGCTAACCATTTCTGTAAGTGATATAGTGCTTCAAGCAATCCCTGAACAGTTCTTTCATCCTGTAGTGGGTGTAGGTAAGCTACTCTTGGGTCGTTAGCTACTTCGAAAGCTATCTTAGGATTGTATTTCATAGTACATGAACCTAAAGGTACCGGACCGTTGTCAATGCCGTAAGCCATTTGTGATAAGTCTACGAAGTGCCTGACAACTTCAACTTCAGATATTTCCGGTAGTGCTGGGGGTTCGCTTCTCTTAATCTTGTCTGGAACTTTTATTTCTCCAACTTCCTTCTTAATTTCCTCTTCGACTTCTGGAACTAGGAACCCTATTCTCCCAGGTGCTCCTAGCTCATATATTAAGGGTTCATCCCATTTAGCTTGACGAAAGACCATACACAATTCACC
>CAZBXI010000041.1:0-12745 GCA_964496035.1 uncultured Desulfurococcales archaeon | reverse complement strand
ACTAAAACTCTAATAAATTTCTCAAACTTTCTTTTATATATTAAGTAAAGTATAATGCTTCTCAAGTATATGTCAAAGAACATACCAATCCACATCCCTATAGCTCCTAACCCATAGTAATTACCTAAAAACCATCCTAAACCAAGTCTCATAAAAATATTTGAAAAAATGCCTACGGTAACGGGTAATATAGTATTCCCAGCCCCATGGAAAGCACCGGCTAAGGCAAAGACCAGGCCAAGACCAGGTTCGCTTGTGCCTGCAAGTATAAGATATATTGTTGAGAGGTTGCATACGGTTTCGTTTTCTATGAAGAACTTAGGTACATACCGCGAAATACCTACTAAAGAGAAACCCGTAATCGACATGAATAGTAGTGATAATTTAGCTGCCGTATTAGCCACTTCTTTCGCTTTAGGAATATTCCTGGCACCGATCTCATGGCCTACAAGGGTTGCTGTAGCTACACGGAAAGCAATACCGGGCATGAATACTAAGCTTTCTATTCTAAGCCCTATTTGGTGTGCTGCTAATGATATGCTTCCGAAGCGAGCTATCATTGAAATATAGGTTACCGTTAAAATGCTCATTAAGACCCTTTCTACGGAGAGAGGTAGTCCTAAGTATAGTATTTTCTTAAGAGTATCGCTGCTTAGCATTTTTATTTTAGGTAGTATAACAAGTCTTCCACTTGCAGCTAATAGTGAGTAAAGAAGCAATGTAAAGTAAAATGATATACTAGACGCTAATCCAGCACCGAAAACCCCCATTTTCGGAGCGCCAAGGAGCCCGAAGATTAGGATAGGATCAAGAACAATATTAAAGATATTTCCTAAAACACCAACAGCCATAGGTGTTTTAGTGTCTTTCGCTCCTCTAAGGGCAGCTCCTATGGTGAAGAAAAGATACATTGCAGGTAACCCTAAAAACCTGGCCAGCAAATATTGCGTACCTTTTATAGAAACTTCAGGGTCAACAACAATAACTTTAATGAACTGCCCAGCTATAGAAGCACCTAAAAATGTTATAGGTAAACTTATAAGCAGAGCCAAGACTAGAGCTTCTCCATAAATTTCTTCAGCCAGTTTCCTCTTGCCTGCCCCTAAACTCTGAGCTATGAGCACCATAACACCTGTTGTAAGCATAAATCCGGGAACCCAGAAAAGCCATGCAGCATAGCCTCCACCACTTAAACCGGCAACATCTGGGACACCTAATTTAGCAACAAAGAATGTATCAACCAAAGTATACAAACTAGTCATAAGATATTCTACGATAACAGGGAAAGCGAGACCATATATTCTCTTAACTAGGTCTAAAGGGAAAATCCTTTTAATGCGCATTGTTAAGAATCATGCTGTCTTCCGCTTTAAACTTTTCCAAAGACACTATTCTGGTAAAGAAGAGAAAACGTTATTATCTATAAGCTTTCCTAACATATTCTTATTTGGAAGAGGTGCACATGGTTAAAATAATTGATTCAAGAACATTACTCGAAGAATTAGGTTACGATTATGAAGTACATGTCGAGAAGAAGTCTGTGCCTAAGGTTTCTCAAATAAGATTCTCGGACATAATACCTGAATTCAGAAAGGGCTATGGTAGAGCTAAAGATCTTTCAGAATGTAATCTATACATGCATCAGGAGGAAGCGTATAAAGCCCTATGCGAAGGTAAAAACGTAATCTTAATTTCGGGAACAGGTAGCGGAAAAACAGAAGCTTGGGCCTTATATGTCTTAAAGAAAAAAGTTAAAACATTAACTCTATACCCTACTCTGGCTCTTTCAGCTGATCAAATAGGTAGACTTGAAAACTACTTTGACGTTTTAGGACAAAAAGATAAGGTCTTAGAAATAGATAGAGCAACACTAAACTCCATAACGACTAGATTAGGTGAGAAAGCACTAAGACGTATGATTAGAGAAAGCATTCTAGTAATAACTAACCCAGCATTTTTAATGCAAGAACTTAAGAGAATAGCTACTAAGGGAGCCAAAACCTACCTTGCTGAACATCTCAAACACATTAAACTCATAGTAGTTGATGAACTAGATTTTTATGGTTCAAAAGGTGCATCTTTGATTATAGGAATGCTTGAGCTCATAATAAACTATGTTTCGAAGAATAAGCCGCAAATAGTTGTTTTAACAGCAACACTAGGTAATCCTGAGAAACTAGCTCAGTATTTAACTAGAATTAATGGAAGAGAAACAGTAATAATTAAAGGAAAACCGTTCAAGGTCGAAAATAGAGTATTTCTCATCTTAGGGAAAAACTTAGAGAAAATAAGAGAATACATACTTAGTTTCAGGCATGTAATAGAGGAAAGAAACCCTGAACTACTAGAGTTCATAGAGGATTACAGCGTTTTTCGAAGATACGTGTTTAAGGTTATTGAGGCTTTAAAGGCTATTGGACTTTATGTTCCACTGCCAACACCGGATATTTCAGAAATTTTAGCTAAATATGTTGAGGAAGAAACTGGAGGAGTAACTTTAGTATTTACTAGGAGTATTAAGACTGCTGAAAAATTAGCTAAAACGTTGAAAAACAAATTGCCAATAATTAAGCAGGATCTTGTTAAAACACATCATCATTTAATATCTAAAAGTGAGAGAAAGGAGATAGAGAAGCTTGCTAGGGAAGGGCTTATAAGAGTAATTGTTTCACCAAGAACATTAACCCAAGGAATAGATATAGGAACTGTTGTACGTATAGTTCATTACGGATTACCTATTGATGTGAGAGAGTTTAAGCAGCGAGAAGGGAGAAAGGGGAGAAGAGCATACATTCCATTTACTGAAACCCTGGTTATTCCCATATCTACGTGGGATAGAAAACTTGTAGAAGCAGGTATTCAAGCGTTTCATGAGTGGCTTAACTTACCTTTAGAGAACATTTTCTTTAACCCTGATAACGACTATGTTGTAATGTTTAAGGGCTTATTTAAAATAAGGTCGCATATACCTTTAACTAGTAAGGAGACCAAACTACTTAGGAGATTAAAACTCATAGAAGCTGAAAAAACTCTCTTCGGAGAACATTATGTTTTAAGTAATGAAGGATTAAGGGTATGGAATAATCTAGGCTTTTATGAATACGGACCACCCTATGGTATTAAAAGAGTTTTAGTGGAACCTACTGGAGAACAGAGACTATTAGAGGAGGTGTCGCGAAGAGACTTCATTGAAAAATTACAGCCAGGATGTATTGACCCTACAAGCGATAGTATTGTAGTTGACGTTAAAGGCAATAGAGTCATTATTGAGAAGGACATTACCTTAGCTATAGAAGAAAGTGAACCTATAAGAGATGCTTATGAAGAATATTACTACATTAAATCAGCTAAATGGAATGAAAAACCCGACCTAAAAAGCGATTACATAGCAGGTAAATTATACTCACAGGTAGAACTTAACGTAATAACACCTTCTAAGGGGTTTGGCAAGTTAGTAGAAATTCCTGGAAACATATATTGGGTAGTAGAGGCACGTAATCCGAGAATAGTTAGATTTCGTGGAGAATACAAGCTAATATATGATGTAGAGAAAATAGCTCTCGAAACAAAAACCCATGGTCGTTATGTTGATTATACCTATGGTTACCTATATGAATTAGATCCTGAGGAAGATACTGAAGCATTGAGGGTAGGCTTAGCATATCTAATGGTTGCCTTAAGATTATCAAAATACAGATTGCCTTTAGGGAGTATACTTTACTATGTTTCGCCAATAGAGCATCCTGTTAAAACTATGGCATTATGGGAGCCGGAACCTGCTGGAATAATTAAGTCAATAAATTGGGGGTATGTTAGAGAATACATTGAAAAACATGAGCCAAGCAGTCTAGTGGAAGTTCTAATGTGGGCTATGGATTATATGGCTGTTCAAACGATGATTTTAAGGGATATGGACTGGGAGGAAGTAAAACACTATGCTAAAAAAGCTCTAGATTACATAGAGGAACGTGTTAAGGTTAGAGTTAAAGGTTTTGGAGAGATAAAAATACCGAAACCAAGTAAAGAACATAAAATACTATCATTGGATATTGCGAAAGCCTCTATGGGTGAAAAAGAAGTTTACGCCCTAGCATTATTTGACGGTGAAACCACGCATTCATATGCTTTTACAGTAACAGGTAAAGCTCCGGAAAAACCTCATGTACTTGCGCTAATAGCTGATATGCTTTCTGAATACTTGAAAGACGAATTTAAACTTATTCATTATGGTAGGGAAAGAGAAATTGAAAAGCTTAAGAACATGTCAACCCTAATTAGACTAGTTATTGATAAGTTTTACGAAGAAACAAGCATCATCAATGTTCTTGAAGAATTTAAAAAGAAAACGGGTCTGGAATATGCACCCCTAGAGGAAGCTGAAAAAGAATTAGGCATAACCGTCAGTAGGAGAGTAGACTTTAGAAAAGTAGAAGAAGAGTACAGTAAAGCGTTAAGTAGGAGGTTTAGTAGGAGATTCGAAGAAACTTTAAGGGAATATGTCAAAGCAAATGCTGAGACAACCTATGTCCTATATCTGATTTCTCAGCAAATACGCTGATATAATCACATTTCGATTAAGAGCTTTTTCCTAAGCAAATACTCAATAATCTTCTTTGCCTTATTCCTAGACTTAACTTTTAAGAACACTATTTCAGCAGTATATTCTTCAACCTCGAATTCTCTGCTAGAAATAGTGTTAAGCACTTTTCTATGTGCAGGAATAATGTAATAGCCGTCTGGAGTTTTCTTAGACAACAATTCTTTTACAATATCGCTGCTTTTCTTCATAAACCATAACCCTTATTCATAATATTGGTCTTGAAAAGGGAATGTAGTCTGCTATTGTTCTTAACCCAGGTGTTGATTTCAAAATTGTAGGAATTAAGTTAATCATTACGGATACTGTTGCTTGATCTCCTGGAGTTCCATTGCTAACCCATTTTAGTTTATAGTTTTCGCAATCAATAATTACTGCATCTTGGTCTTTAACGCTTGCTGAGGCAATGAACTCTAGTCTTACAAAAACTTTCCTATCACAGTATCCTATGGCTTGTCCTTTAATCCCTTCTACTTTACCGTTTCTAACTATCGGTTCTTGTTTCTCGACGACTTTGCTTATTTTTCTACCTAAGACTTTACCTACAAGCATTATTGACTCAGCATAACCTACATGTCCTGTAATTACTCCCTTGCTCATCAGCTCACGGAATTCATCTAAAGTTAAACCTAAACCTATTTTTCTTTGAAAACTAGGTCTTCTCTTCAGCGCGTTTATCCTCCTTACAACCCTTATCTTCTTCACCATTAGACATGCTCCTGAAATAATTGCAGGCAATAGGTCAAAAATAAAGCCCGGATTGACACCTGCGCCAATTACTGTAACACCGAACTTTCTCGCTAACTTATCAATTTCTTTAGCCAATTTAGGGTATCTGAGCCAAGGATACGCTAAAGTTTCACACGAGGATATAATGTTAGCCCTATGCTCAATAGCTACTTTCAATTGTGGGAAAACCTGATCTAGGAAGGATGCAGTTGCATGCAATACTACCTTTGGTTTACGTTCGCTGAGTACCTTTACTGGGTCGTTAGAGACCTTAACACCTATTTTTCCAATGTTTAAGAGCTCTCCAATATCGCATCCTAAAATCTTAGGGTTTATGTCTATAACACCAACTATATCGTAGTGTTTAAGCTTCAAAAGGGCTTTGGCTAACATTCTCCCGATAAAACCAAAGCCATAAAGTACTATGGGGATTCTATCAGCCATTTTCAAACACCGCAACTATTGCATTTTCTCTGTAAACATAAGCGATAAGATATAGAGTTTAAATATACATATCTGCTACCTAAAAATAACTATATAGAGGAGTAAACATAGGTTCGAAGGGGAGATTGATATGAGAACTTCAAAAATACTAAGGAAAGTTCAGCTAACAGGTGGAGCTACATTAATAGTTTCGCTCCCTAAAGAGTGGGTTAAAACAGTTAATTTAAAGCCAGGAGATTATGTTGAAATAATACCTCAACCCGATAATTCATTGAAAATAGCTTTAGCTAGGGAAACAGGTAAGCCTTTAGAAACCTCATTTAAAGTTCATGAAAATATGAGTCCAACAGCAGCTGTTAGGGAATTCGTTTCTAGATACATTTTAGGCTTTAACAAGATTAAAGTATATTTACATGGTAGAACGAGAAAGCAGCGAAACGCAATTAAGGAATACATGGCTAGATCGCTTATAGGAGTTGAGGTTGTCGAGGAAACAGAAAACAGCATGACTGTTCAGTGCTTAGCAGGTCATTCTGAGCTTCCACTGAAAACAGCTTTAAGAAGAGAAGCAACTACAACCTACTATATGATAAATGATGTTCTAAGGAACATTATAGAACCGGATTTCGAAATGTTGATAGATATTATTAGAAGAGATGACGAAGTGGATAAGTTTTACCTTTACATCATGAGGCAAATGAACTTAGTAGCTTCAGGAATAATTATGCCCCAAGATGTAGGAATCAATAGTGTCGGCGAAGCAATAGAATATGTTATGCTATCTAAAGCTATTGAAAGAGTTGCCGATCATGCAACACAAATAGCTACAGTACTGGTTGGTTTACTAAGAGAGGACGTTACAATAGAAAATAGCATAAGGAAGACTATTTATGACTTCGGGAGCAACGCACTGGAGCTATACATATCATCTATTAAAGCCTTATTTAAGCGAGACACAATAACAGCTCATGACGTTATTGATAGGTCTGTTGAAGTAAAGGGCTTAGAAGATGAAGTATTAAAATTAATACTATCGAGTAGAGATATTATTGCTAGGAAAGCCTTAGCATTAAGAACAATTCTAGAGAGTTTTAAGAGAATAGCATACTATAGTATGGATATTTCAGAATTAGCAATAAGCCTTATAATCAAATCCCCTCAAGTAACGTCACTCACGACTGCTAGGTAGTTTCCTATAAAAATCTAAGACATCCTTAGGCCACTTTATAGTGTAAAACATTTTGATTTCTTTACCGTTTACCTGCTTCTCACCATCGAATACTATTTTAATTTCAACTTCGGCTTCCTCTAAACCTAAAATTGAAAACACTGCCCTAATAGCATCTTCGTAATCTTCACCTAAAACGTTAGGTATAAACCATGTTCCTCTCTTCGACTTTACCTTAACGTTAAACTTTTTTACCATTAAATCCACCAGTGATGAGGTGTTTTAGGTAAATATGTGAAGGGGAAGAAGAGAATTATAATGAAGGATAGAACCAGTATGAGTATTATAGCTGTTATAACTGAAACTAGCCAAAGCATAATAGCTTTATCCCATTCAACATCATATACTTGCCTTATTACCCATAAATAGCCTAGAAAACCTAAAATAATGCCTAGCAAGGGTAAGGGAATAATAATGACCACAATAGCTGAGACAACAAACGCAAGTAAACCTCCAACAACAGTAGCTGCCATAGCATGTATGAGACCTGACTTCCTAAGCCCTAAAAGTTTCGAAGCAAACCATAAAGGCAGACTAGACAGTATAATGGAGAATAGTAGTAGTCCTAAAAGAACAATAGGTGCTAAAAGAAGTATAAACAATAGCTAACACCTATCCATGAACATTATAGGTACTAAACAAGCTATAAATATTTACAATTAAGTAAGTTTTAAAGAAAAAACTTTAATACAAGTTTTTCTTTTAAAACTCTGATGCACTATGTCAAGTAGAGCTAGACTCTCCTTAATAGCGGGATTCCTAGCAACATTTACGGCATTAGTTTTTGTAGCTACATCAGCTATAGTTGTTGAAACACCTGCGACTAAAGGTTTCTTTAACCTTGGAGAGACAATGGTATATACTGCTGCCTTACTCGGAGGATACTATGTGGGTATGGTTGCTGGAGGTTTAGGGTCAGCATTAGCCGATATGTACCTCGGATATCCCCATTATGCTCCGGGAACATTAATTATAAAGGGGCTTGAAGGCTTAATAGTAGGTTTTCTAGCATTAAAACTTAAAAGACTCAATATTAGACAGTGGAGACTATTCACGTTATTTGCCGCTATCCTAGGGTTATTTCTCATCGCTGGTTTAGGATACAGCTACTACAGTGGCGAAACGCACATGTATTTCGCTGGCCTAGAATTTGTCCTATGCATACCATCCGTTCTCTGGATTATATTAGGTATAGCTTTCGCTGCAGGAATATGCTATTTAGGACTAAAAGTAGATCCTAAAGTTGGCGCTGAGGTCTTAGCAATAATTGTTGGAGGATTAGAGATGGTTCTAGGATACTTTACGTATCAAGTTGCAGTTCTAGGATATCTACCTACAGTTGCAGCCCTTGAAATACCTGTAAACTTAGGTCAAGCAACTATAGGTCTACTAGTAGCTTTGCCATTAACAAGAACAATTAAGGCTATGGGGGCTAAGACCTTAACTTGATAGAAGTAGAAAATCTATGGTTTAAATATGAAGGAAGTAGAGATTGGGTACTTAAGAATGTAAATTTTAAAGTAGGAAGTAAAGAATTCGCTGTTATAATGGGACCTAATGGTAGCGGTAAATCAACACTAGTTAGGATTTTGGCAGGCTTAATACCTAAATTCTATCATGGAGAACTAAGAGGAAATGTTAGAGTAGGAGGAATTGATGTTCTAAAGAAACCTGAAGAAGTTTTCAAAGTGGCAGGTTTCATATTTGAAGATCCCGAAGTACAACTAGTAACAACAACTGTAAGAGATGAAGTGTCTTTCGGACCATGCAACTTAGGGTTAAGTAGGGAGGAAATAGTAAGAAGAGTGAAGTGGTCTTTAGAAGTAGTTAAAGGAGCGCATTTAGAAGATAGAAGTACGTTTGAACTCAGTTTAGGTGAAATGCAAAAAGTAGTTTTAGCTTCAGTACTCTCCTTGAAACCCAAGGTTTTAGTTTTAGATGAACCATCGGTTTTTCTTGAAACAAAAACTGCAAGTAGACTCTATTCGTTGCTTAAGGATTTAACTACGAAATTAGGTATAACCGTAGTTGTTGTTGAACATGAACTAGACAGAGTTATTGAATATGCTGATAGGATTATAGTTTTAGACGAAGGAAGAGTTATTTGGCAAAGCAGCGTAGAGAACCTCACAATTCGCAATATAGAGACCTCACATATACCAGTACCCTTACCTGAAGCAGCAATCATAGTAAAGCTCTTGAAAGATGAACGCTTATATGAGGAAAGTCTGACTAGACTGGCTAAATTTGTAAAGCAAGGTCTTAGGCTTAAACACGTTAAACACTATTATGTAGATTATGGGGAAATTAAGGGCTTTAGAAAAAACATAGTAATACTCAAGAATGTGTGGTTTAAATATCCTAGAACTTCAACATATGTTCTTAAAAATATAAACTTAAACATTAGGGATAAGGAGCACGTAGGTATTTTAGGGCCTAATGGTAGTGGTAAATCAACATTAATTAAAATACTAATTGGTTTACTCAAGCCTACACGCGGTAGTGTAGAAGTATTAGGTGTAAATCCTCGTAATAGAAGAAAACTTATAGGGAAAATAGGTTATGTGCCACAAAATCCCACATTAACCTTTACTTCACCAACAGTTTTTGATGAAGTGTTTAACACAGCAAAGAAGTTGAAGATACCTAATCCTGAAGAAGAAACAGAAAATGTTCTTAAAATTACAGGTTTAGATAGCTACCGTGACTTTAGGGTACTGGAGTTAAGCTATGGTTTAAGAAGGAGATTGTCTATAGCAACGGCTTTAGTAAGTAAGCCTAAATTGCTAATTCTCGATGAACCAACAACCTATCTAGACTATAAAGCTAAAGAAAACCTCATTAGGATTCTGGAAAAGATAAGAAAGAACGTAACGTTGATTATAGCTTCTCAAGATCCAGGCATCATAACGAGGCTATGTAATATGATGCTAGTGCTGGACAAGGGCACTATTATAGCTTACGGCTTAACAAGAAAGCTAATTTACACGCTAAATTTGGCAGACTTAAACATTGAAGAACCATTAATAATTAGGCTTACCAAGAAGTTCTTTAAACAGATAAATTACGGACCATTATCAGTAGAGGAATTTGCTGAGATGATAGCAAAATGATGTTATGGATCATAGACAAGGTAAGAACAGCGTTAACGTTTAGTAGGGAAGAGAATGTTCTTAGCAGAGCCCATATCGTATTCAAGATATGTTCCATAGCAGTTATCTTTGCAGCTTCAATTGCAGCTAAGACTTTGATTTCCTCTATAATAGTGTTAATTTATCCTGTAGTGATTGCCTATTTCACTAAGAGAGCTAAGGTATTGCTGGAAGCACTTGAAGCTGTAATTGTACCTATTACCCTCTTAATATTATTTACATGGCTGCTGTCTCCTGAAGGAGTGTTCAATATTTTCTCAATACTTAGAGCTTTAATTATAGGTTCAAGGGTTTTAGCAATAGCGTTAACCCTGCTAATAATGTTCACATATACGAATCCATTGACGATATCTATTCTTCTTGAAAAATGCAAAGTTCCTATAGTCCTATCGCAGTCCATTATCCTTACTTGGAGACTTATACCATTAGTGTTAAAGGACTTTCTAGAATCATTTACCTCTATTAAGCTAAGAAATTACCATATATGGGAAGCTTTAATACCGTTAACAGCAGTTTCTATGGAAAGGGCATTTAGGGTTTCAGAAACACTGTACGTTAAAGGTTTCGGGTGGACTACTAGGAGAACATATATTGTTTCTTTAGGAAGGTGCAAGGAAGGTTTATTGTTGCTGATTATTGCCATATTAATGCTTTTAGCTGTCTTCGACATAAACAATATTTACTAGTAATTTTCATTTAACTATGGAGTAGGATACATATGAGTATTAAGATACTACGTGAAGTATTTGCCGAGAAGAGAACAAGATTCTTGCTTTGTTTACTATTAATATTTGTTCTTATGATAACCACCTACTATTTAGGATACAACTTAGTAGCAAATTCTATAGTTTATGGTACTTTAATGATTACAACATATAATGTTCTAATAAGGAAACCTGCTAAAGACTATAAGCCGCCATATATTTCAATAAGAATATGGATCCCTATAGTATTTCTAATGTATATTGGCATGTTCTTCGGTTTACTTTATTCTACTTTTCACTATACACAATCTATAAAGGTTTTAGAGGAAGTAGGTAAGGAAATAATTAAGCTTAAAAGTCCGGAAAAAATATTCCTATTCAACCTTGTTAGAGGGATTTTCGCGGTAATTCCCTATATAGGACCATTCATCATCGGTATTGCCTTGGGCAATTCAGGTTTTCTCATAGGTATTGCTCTTAAGAAGCTCTTAGTTTTAGAACACTATAAAGACTTTGTAATAACACTTCTTATACCATTTCACCCATATGGGTTTCTTGAACTATTATCCTACGGTTTCTTCTTAACCGCATCATTATATATTAAGTCAAAGCACTGGAAGTATTCTATGCTGTCCATTAGTGTAGCTATAGTTCTACTATTTATAGCAGCTCATCTTGAAATATGGGAAATGGAAGTTTACAGTTATGGCGTTTAATGCGCTATTTTAATTCTTAAATGGTCGCCATAACTTACTATGAAGTATCTTGAGATAATTTATGTAGACTTATGAAAGAAATATTTGACGTGTCCTTGTAGTTTAAGATTTAAAAAATGTTATTTCATGTAGGACTTTAAATACGAGTCAATGCTGGTTTTGCGGGAAATTTTTAAGAATGAGTCTAGCGTTTATGAATTAGGCGCTTCTCATGCTTACAATTAAGAAACAGCTTTCTAGCGAACGTAAAGAACTAGATGAGTTCATTAGAGAGCAAATGAAAATTTTCAGGGAAATAGCTCTTAAAGTTAAAGACTACTTCGATGCTTTTCTGATGGAGGCTGGAATGGACGACTTAGATCAAGTTGATAAATCATTCTACTACGCATTTATCCTCGAAATTTCAAGGTCAATATTCATAAATTGGAGCGTATATTCTAGGAGAAAAGAAGAACATAGAAACAAGTCTATGTGAAAATGATTTCCTACCTTAGTGCTTTGTAAATTTCATACAATTCTACAAGTTCCTGAACAGGATTTGAAGAGAAATCCACCCTTAAATCTATGACACGGTCATATAGTATTCCGTAAGGTGTTTCCGAAACCACTAGTAATGCTGCACTTCTATCCCCTCTCTTATCTCCACCTAGCCTATGAGCTGTTACTAAGGCTAGTAGAAGGGCATAAGCAAAGTCTTCAGCATATTTCTTCTCAAACGTTTTACACATGGCCTTAGGTATTTCAGTGCTAACTACTAAGTTTCCTATGCATACGCAGCTTTCTCCAACATATGCACCATAGTTTTTAGGTATTAATGAACCATTATGGTATGCTTTGTTTCCCTTATAATCTATTATAGCTAATTGCCTTTTCTCCGGCTCCTTATCTTTTTTCAGAGCTTTCTCTAAAGCCTCTTCAGCAGAATAACCTTTGCTTAGTAGTTCGAGGATTATAGGCCCTAATGCTGGATTAGTATATGCTTGTGTAGCAACAGCTCCTACTTTTACCCTAGCCCATGGAACCCTAGATCCAACAGCTAAACTTCCTGAAGCAACAGCAACACCTAACATCTTACGGTCAGAACTTAAAGCAACAATACTGTATGTCATGTGTTCTACTATGCTCTCTATTTCTTATTCAAATTTACTACCGTTAACGTTACATAGTAATTATAA
>CAZBXI010000040.1:0-12877 GCA_964496035.1 uncultured Desulfurococcales archaeon | reverse complement strand
ACAGACTTAGCTACTATGTATGAGAGAGCTGGAAGGATTTGGGGTAAGAAAGGATCAGTAACAATAATGCCCATATTAACAATGCCCGACGACGACATAACACATCCAATACCCGATCTCACAGGCTACATTACAGAAGGACAACTTGTTCTTTCAAGAGACTTACATAGGAAGGGAATATACCCGCCCATGGACGTGTTCCTTTCACTTTCAAGACTTATGAAGGAAGGTATTGGACCTGGTAAGACAAGAGAAGACCATAGAGACGTTTTCATGCAGCTCTACGCCGCCTATGCTGAAGGCCAACACTTAAGAGAACTCTCTGTCATAGTTGGTACGGAGGCTTTAAGTGAGAGAGATAAAAAGTATCTGAAGTTTGCTGATGAATTCGAAGCTAGATTCATTAAGCAGGGAGAATACGAGAGAAGAACTATAGAGGAAACATTGGATATTGCATGGGACTTGCTATCCATAATTCCCGAAGAAGACCTTAAACTGATAAAAGAGGAGTTCATAAGAAAATATCATCCGAAGTACAGGGAGAAAGTCTAACGTTCATCACCTTTTAAATCACAGGGTTTAGCTAATGAGCTCTGCGAAAATTTTGAAAGTTAGGCCTACGAAAATAGAGCTTATTAAGCTTAAGAGAAGACTTGTCTTAGCTAGGAGAATTCATAGAATACTAAGAGAACGTTTAACAATACTTGTTGCGGAATTCCTAAGCATTGCACGTAATGCTGTTAAGAAAAGGGAAAAGCTTAACAAACATTTTTCTAAAGCATATGAGGCACTATCTATTGCCTACGGTTTCCACGGTAGAGCTTTTTTAACTAAGGAAATGCTTGGTGTTGAAAGAGATTTCGAAATAGTTTTCGGTACACAAAACATTATGGGTGTAAAAGTCCCCTTACTAGAACCTGTAGACGCCGAGAGAAAACTTAGTGAAAGAGGATACATACTATCAGATACTTCACTATACATTGATGAAGCATCTAGAAGATTTGAAGAACTACTTAAACTATCTATAGAACTCGCTGAAGTAGAGAAAACACTTGAAAGACTAGGTATTGAAATTAGGAAGATGAGGAGAAGAGTTAATGTCCTTGAACACATTTTAATACCTAGGATTCAAGCAACTATTAAGTACTTATCTATGAAGTTCGAGGAGAGAGAAAGAGAGGAAAGAGCTAGGCTTAAGAGAGTTAAAGTTCTCCTAGCTAGAAGGCGTGGAGAATGAGTGAAAGAGAAATACTGTGGGAAGAGCTGCTTAGAGAAGAGCTTTTAAGACTAGCTAATGTTCACTTGCCTTACACTAAGAAGACTCTTAAGGAGCTTCTTTCCGAAAAATACCCCCACGTAGTTTGCAGAGATGGAACAATACACATGTTCAGACGTAAAGAACTAGAGTTTCTGAAGAACATGCTTACTGAGGACGAATGGGATAAAATACTTTTACCCATAATTATAGAGCTTAATCCAAGCTATGGTGAAGGAGCAGCTATTGTTAGAGGAGAAATGGAAGTTAAAGTAGTAGCTAAAGTACTTGGACTAGATATTAAGGAGGGAGTTAAAGAAATAATCATCTATAGGCCTCAAATAGGTGTTTTAAGGGAAAAACTTAGAACAGTAACACAAATTGCTTTTTCGCTAAAAAGTATTATGACGTAAGATTGTTTCTTTAAATTTTAGTTAAAGGTCTTTAGGTTTTAATGAGAAAAATTTTTTAGGTACGCTTAGCCGACTTTAGCATAAAATACTAAGATAAGCATAGGTGTGTGTAGGTTATGAGGAAAGCTATGTTATTGAATATGAAAGCATTAATCATAGCAGCCATTGTCCTCCTAGCAGTAGCAGCCGCGTTTATGGCAACATTTAAACCCACGGCAACACCATCGCCGACCACAAGTCCTAGTCCTTCACCTACTCCAGCACTTTCCCAAATAGTTATAGGTGTTACCGACAAGGTCAGCGACCTAGACCCTGCTAACGCCTACGATTTCTTCACATGGGAAGTACTTAACAACGTTATGGAGGGTTTAATGAGGTATAAGCCTGGAACAACTGAACTTACATATGGTATTGCAGAGTCTCACGAAGTTCAGGAGGAAGGTAAGGTATACATATTCCATTTGAAGAAAGATTTGAAATTTGCCGATGGAACACCGTGTACAGCACATGACGTTGTTAGAAGCATTAAGAGAGTTATGAAGATACAGGGAGACCCGGCTTGGCTAGTAACGGAGTTTGTTGAAGATGTCGTTGCTGTTGACGATTACACCGTTAAATTCATACTGAAGAAACCTGTGTCTTACTTCCTAGCATTATTAGCGACACCACCATACTTCCCGGTTCACCCAGACTACAAACCTGACGAAATAGACAGCGACCAAACAGCAGGTGGTGTAGGACCATATAAGATCGTTAAGTGGGTTAGAGATCAAGAGCTTGTACTGGAAGCTAGCCCGTATTACCATGGTGAGAAACCTAAGATTCAGAGAGTTATTATAAGGTTCTTTAAAGATGCAACAACGTTAAGGCTTGCTCTTGAAAGAGGAGAAATAGATATTGCGTGGAGAACGCTGAACCCAGCAGATATTGAAAGTTTAAAGAAGAATCCAGATATTCAGGTAATTGAGGTCCCTGGTGCAGCAATAAGATATATAATTATTAATACGCAAATGCCTGGAACAGACAACAAACTTGTTAGACAAGCCTTAGCAGCAGCTATTGATAGAGCAGATATTTGTGAAAGAGTATACCTGAACACATGGGAACCGCTATACAGCCTCATACCTAAGGGTATGTGGAGTCACAAAGATGTTTTCAAGGAGAAGTACGGCGAGGAGCCAAACTTAGAACTCGCTAGGAACCTACTACAGCAAGCAGGTTATAACGAAGATAATCCGTTAGAAATAGAATTGTGGTATACGCCAACACACTATGGTGACACCGAGAAGGACCTTGCGGCAGTTCTTAGGGAGCAATTTGAAGCTACAGGAATGATTAAAGTAACTATTAAGAACGCTGAATGGACACAGTATTTAGAGTTTACACGTAAAGGAGCACTACAATTATCATTATACGGATGGTATCCAGACTACATAGATCCAGATGACTATACAACACCATTCCTACATAGTGCCGCTAATAAATGGACTGGCTCAGGATACGCTAACCCAGAGGTAGACAGCTTGCTTGATAAAGCAACTATGAAAGAAACCATAGAGGAAAGAACACCATACTATGAACAAGTACAGGAAATACTTGCTGAAGACGTACCAATAATACCTTTAATACAAGGAAAATTATTCGTTGCTGCTAAGAAGAATGTAGGCGGAATAGTTCTAGATGCAACAATGCTATTCAGATATTGGCTACTATATTGGAAGGAATAGGGGGGTGCATGAGGAAAATAGAAAAATATTTTAGCTTAAAACTTTTTTCCTACAACCTACTTAAGTGATTGTTCATGGCTACACTTAGGACATACATCGTTGTTAGAATGCTCATGACAATACCTATAGTATTTACTTTACTAACCATAGTATTCATAATTTTAAGGATTATGCCAGGAGACCCTATAACAGCAATGGTTGGTATGAAAGCTCCTCCAGAATACATTGAGAGGTTAAAGGAGGAAGCTGGGCTAAATAAGCCATACCATGTTCAGTATGTAGATTATATTCTTGGAATTATTAGAGGTGATTTTGGTAGGTCGCTTATCTGGGGTAGAAGACCCGTTCTCGCTGAAATACTAGACCATTTACCTGCAACAATAGAGTTAACAATTTTCGGTTTCCTAGTAAGTATAATAATAGGTTTAACCACCGGGACTATTGCTGGCGTTAAATGTTACACTAGAGTAGACACTTCGCTAAGACTATATAGTATTGTAGCTTATGCGCTGTTTATTCCATGGCTCGGGATGATGTTTCAACTCATTTTCGGAGTATATTTAAAAGTACTTCCCGTAGGTGGCAGAATAGATCCAGGATTGACTATAGGTTGGAAACCTATAACAGGACTTTACGTTTTAGATGGTATTCTTACAGGCAGGTTCGATATAACAATGAACGCTTTATACCATTTGATCTTACCTTCACTTACCCTAGGCATTGTTCTTTCAGGAGCATATACTAGGCTTGTTAGAGCTAATATGATTGATGTTCTATCTCAAGACTTTATCAGGGCAGCTAGAGCAAGAGGGTTAAGTGAGTTCAAGGTTCTAAAACATGCTTTGAAGAACGCATTTATACCCGTATTAACCATGATGGGTCTCCAATTCGCTATACTACTCACCGGAGCAGTACTAACAGAAACCACTTTCTCATGGCCCGGAATGGGAACGTTCTTACTTGAAAGAATAAAGTATGTTGACTACACTACAATCCAGGGAACTATAGTATTTTTCGCCATATTCGTTTCAGTAGTTAATCTAATAGTTGACATACTGTATGCTCTAATAGACCCTAGAATAAGGTATTGAGGTTGGAAAATGAATATAGGGTTCAAAATAATTAGGAGAACAATTATTCCGCAAATAAGAGAGTCAGGTTTAATGCTTAAACTAGGTTTAGCCATAGTTGCAACTATTATAGTTCTCTCCATTGCTGCTCCACTGCTAACACCTTACAGCCCCATTACGAAGGCTGGTGTAGCACTCCAACCACCATCGCCAAAGCATATTATGGGAACAAATAATTTAGGTTACGATGTGTTCTCAAGAATACTTTATGGTGGAAGAACAGTCTTAACGGTAGTTATCTCTGCTACATTACTGTCCATGTGCGTTGGTGTTCCTTTAGGTTTAATTTCAGGATACTACGGTAGAATTGTTGACAGAGTATTCTCTATAGTCATGGACAGTATGTATGCTTTTCCAAGCTTAATTTTAGCGTTAGCCATTGCTGCTGTTTTAGGTCCTAGTATGGTAAATGCCGTAATAGCCATAGCTGTAGTCTACATTCCAACGTATTTCAGAATGGTTCGTGGGCAAACTCTCTCAATAAAGTCGCTACTTTACGTTGAAGCAGCTAAAGCTATTGGAGCTAAAGACTCAAGAATAATTATTAGACATATTCTACCTAACCTCTTACCTACGGTTATAGTTGTTTTCACAATGAACATTGCTGACGCTATTTTAACCGAAGCAGGATTAAGCTTTCTAGGTTTTAGCGTACCTCCACCAACACCCGATTGGGGTGCTGATTTAAGAGCTGGCCACGAATATCTCCTAGCTGGTTATTGGTGGTTGGTAGCATTTCCAGGGTTAATGATTATGCTTCTAGCTACAGGTTTTGCACTTATAGGCGAGGGATTAAATGATCTTCTAAGTCTAAGAGAGGCTGAGAGGAGATGAGTAAAACATTGCTATCCATAGAAAACCTTAAAGTATACTACTATACTAGCAGAGGTGTTGTTAGAGCAGTAGACAACGTTTCCTTAACTGTAAGCAGTAGGGAAATGATTGGCTTAGTAGGTGAAAGCGGCAGTGGAAAATCAACACTTGGATATGCTATTGTTCGATTACTACCTCCTCAGGGAAGAATAGTTGGCGGAAAAGTTGTTTTAGATGGTAAAAATCTTCTTGAATTATCGGAGGCGGAAATAAGGAAGGTTAGAGGAAAAGAGGTAGGAATGGTGTTTCAAGACCCATTAACCAGTCTTGATCCATTACAGAAAGTTGGAAACCAGCTTGTTGAAACAATACTTGAACATTTAAATGTGAGTAAGAAGGAAGCATATAAGATGGCTGCTGAAGCGCTTATGGAAGTAGGTTTACCTCCTAACAGACTTAACAGTTATCCTCATCAATTATCCGGCGGGCAAAGACAAAGAGTCATGATTGCTTTAGCTACCGTTTTAAAGCCTAAATTAATAATAGCTGATGAACCTACTACGGCATTAGACGTTATAGTTCAAGACAGGATAATGGATTTACTTGTAAGTTTAAAGGAGGAATTGAAAACTTCAATAATACTTATAACCCACGATATTTCCCTAGCTGCTGAAAGAGCAGATAAAATAGCGGTAATGTATGCTGGACACTTATACGAATACGCGTCATCTGATGAAATACTTTCAAAACCATTGCACCCATATACTCAAGGACTCATTCAAAGTATACCTGATGTTTTCGTTAAAAAAGAAATAAAGGAGATTAAAGGAAATCCACCTGACCTAGCTAACCCTCCTTCGGGATGTAGATTCCACCCTAGATGCCCATATGCCATAGAGAAATGTGCTAGAGAAGAACCTCCGGTAGTAAACGTGGGTAAGGGGAGATATGTTAAATGTTGGCTTTACGCGTAGGAGATGTTTAAACATGGTAGAACTGGAAGTTAGCTCTCTGAAGAAGTATTTTCCTGTACAGAAAAGTTTTATCGAAAGAATACTTACTAGAAAAAAGCAGTTTATAAGAGCAGTTGATGGAATATCTTTTAAAATATTTAGTGGTCAAGTATTTTCACTTGCAGGAGAATCTGGTTGCGGGAAAACAACGACAGGTAGGTTAGTTGTACGCTTAGAAAAACCCGATGAAGGAAAAATAGTTTTCGAAGGTAAAGATATAACCTTCGCTAAGGAGAAAGAATTAAGGCCTTTACGTAGAAAAATGCAAATAATATTCCAAGACCCTCACGCATCCCTGAATCCTAGAATGCGTATTGGAGACGCTATTGCCGAACCCCTAATAGTTCACGGCATAGCTGATAAGAGGGAAGCTAAAGAAGAAGCTTTAAAAATGCTTGAAAATGTAGGTTTAACACCAGCACACATGTTTTACAAACTACTTCCACACCAGCTATCTGGAGGTCAGAGACAGAGAGTAGCTATAGCTAGAGCTATGATTTTAAAGCCTAAATTCATTGTAGCAGATGAGCCCGTATCTATGATAGATGTTTCTTTAAGAGCTTCTATACTTAAACTCATTATGAAATTCAAATCATTATATAACCTGTCAATACTTTTCATAACTCATGACCTAGCGGTTGCTAGACTTATTTCAGATACTATCGCCGTAATGTATCTTGGGAAAATAGTTGAAATAGCATCTACTGAAGAGCTAATAGATAATCCAATGCACCCTTACACGAAAGCTTTACTCTCCTCGGTTCCTTCACTATTTAGAAGAAAGAAAGAGAAAATAATACTTAAAGGTGAAATAGCTAATCCAATAAATCCTCCTTCAGGATGCAGACTTCATCCAAGATGCCCCTTCGCTAAAAGTATTTGCTCAAAAGAGGAGCCCAAATTAGTATCGTACGGTAATAACCACTATGTTGCATGCCACTTTCCACTACTCGATAAAGGATAAAGTGTTTTAAACTAGAAGTTCCCAAGTAAATTATAAAAGTAGACACTTTGAGGCTGAATATTCATGGGTTTTAAGGAGAAAATTAATGAAGCAATGGAAAACATAGAATACGCTATTGATTTGCTAAGAGAAGCTGAGGACGAACGTGAAGAATTAGCTAAAGACATAGAGGAGGTTATAGATTTACTTGATGAAGCTTTGAGCCGTTTAGAGAGAATGGGTTAAAGCATTAACCTTTAAATAAGAGGTTTTGCGTAGGTAATCTTCACGGTGAAACGTTCGAAAACATAGTATGATAGTGTTAGTGGTTAATCATGCAGTATAGGCGCGAAGTTGAAGATGTAATTGAGAAGAAGGTTTACGAAACATACTATACCATAGTTGAGCCTTTCAAACCCGTAAGATCAGTTAAGGGTATAGTTGAACAACTACGTGAAAAATTTAAGCTTATTGTTTCTGAAAAACTAGTTGCACTTGTTGTCTCAGCCTTCCTCACTGGTAGACCCGTGCTTTTCGAGGGACCTCCTGGAACGGGAAAAACTGAAGTAGGATATGGTATTTTAACCCTTTGGGCAGGCAAGAAAGCTTTCATACTTCCATGCAGTGAAAACTACGATGAATACAGAGTTATCGGAGACTTCCACCCGTTAATGGCTATGAAAATGGGCTTTACCGAGGAAAGCTTCGTACCGAGACCGCTACTAGCAGCTTTAATACTTGATGCAGGGGTTCTAGTAGACGAGATTAGAAGAAGTAGTGAAGAATTCCAGAACATGCTCCTTGACATAATAGATAAGAGAAGAATAGTCATACCTGAGCTTAGAAGAGTATTTAAAGCTAAAGGTGAAGGATTTCAAGTAATTTTTACAAGTAACCCTGAAGACATTGCTCAAGGAGAATTAAGCGATGCTTTTCTAAGGAGAGTTGTTAGAATAAAATTCACATACCCTCCTGAAGAGGTTGAGAAAGAAATAGTTAAGCTTAGGCTTGGCGAAGACTTTAAAATGATTACTGAAGACAGCATATCTAAGGTCTTAGCCGTAGTTAATGAGCTGAGAAATAAAGCACTACATAAACCCGGGCCAGCGGATACTGTAGCATGGACTCAAATGGCTACCGGCTTAGCTAAATTGAGAGGAAAAAAGAAAGCTGACTTAAAGGACTTCTATGATGCAGCATTTTCTGTGCTACTCAAAAGAAGTGAAGATGAAGACCTAGTATATAGTGTTGTTGAAAAGTATTTTAAGAGGTAACTTTAACTAATGAAAGCAACGTCTAGAAATGAATTGGTGTTCAATGATGAAGAATTGTTGAATTTTCTTACTAGTTTATGTAATGAATTAAGAGGTAAAGGAATTCCTCTAAGCATTAGCGAAATAGAAAGTGCTATTAGAGTATTGAGAAATTACTGCTCTTTAAGAGGCTATATTAGAGAAAATGGGACATATACTCTTCCAGTAATAGAATTTGAGGAAGTACTAAAATCTGTTCTAGCTAAGAGGGTACATTTCGAGAAAATATTCGAAGAAACATTTAACAACTTTATTTTAAGAAAAAGTTCTTTAAAATACAAGATAATGAAAGACATTGAATCACATCTTAGAGAGCTCAAAATCCACTATGGAGACAAAATCCCCATATCCAAAATGAAATACCTAATTAGAAACCCCAATAGAAAACAAGCATTCTATACGCTTCGGAAATTAGGTATCATAAGGAAGGATAGTAGAAGAGGAATATATGAAGTACTAAGTAGGGATAAAGTTAGGTCTATAGCTTTAAAATGCATAGAGTATAATTTCAAAGATTTAAATAAAATAGCAAACTACGTTATGCTTAAGAATATACAAAAATGCTCTCTTAGAGCATTAAAGGATGAAAAAGACTTTTACCTGGATTCTATCGAAGACATTATACAAAACAAGCTAAATTTAGAACTTTTGCCTACGACTAAGCTTCTTGAACTTTCATATTATGCTTCCGAGAAAAACAAAAGATACATATCTAAATATTTAACCCAAATACTTGTCCATAGGATCTCAGAAACACCTATGGAAGTTAGGAAACTCGATGAGAATAAGCTTGTAAGCCTGTTGAAAGAACACGGGTTCCTAAGCTCGCGTATACTGTCTTCAGTGCTTAACTATAATCCCAGAGCTGTTGACTCCTTAATCAAGGACCATAAAGACAGAGACGTGATCATAAACTCTTTACCCTTAATTAAACTTGAATCTCAAAGATATATTGTCAGTAAACTATTTAGATTCAAGCTAAGTAAAGACGAGATTCTCAGAATAATTTCTAATATTAATCCTAGAGCCTTGAGCGTCCTTGAAAAGGCAAAATATGTAGGCTTGAATCCTAACGAGCAATTACTTATTAAAGCTGCCGCTAAACTAGCAAAAGCATTTGAATACTATAGAAGAGCATTTTTAGAGGACAACGTAGGATACTATGATATGGCTAATAGTGTTCTTGAAGAATATGGTGAACTAATGAAGCAATACTCATTAATTTCGAAACAGGTAAGTAAATCGAAATTAGAGAAAACTCTACTAAACAAAATTGATCTCCTAAATACATTACTAGCTTCAGCTTCCGCCAAAGAAACTAGCGCCTTACCTCTTATTGTAAAAATTTATGGAGCAAGCTTCCACACATTACGTTTGCTTAAAGAAATTTACGAAGCAGCTATAGATACTAGAACCAAAAGAAATTTACTACACTTAGCTTCCATCATTGTTCAAAGGTTAAAAACAAGGTATAGATCATATGCTTTACTGTCGAAACGTAAAAAGACCAAAAGGAAAACAGCGAGCATCGTCATTAGAGACAGTATATACAATGTTTTAAGGTTTGAGGAACAACCCGTAGTTTATTACACTAGGAAAAAAGACGTCAAAGTCGTACTGCTGGTCGACGTTAGCGGTAGTATGAGAGAATTTGCTGAACATGCTATTTTAATAGCCTCTACCTTCGTGAAAAGCATAAGCGACCTCATAGTTTTCAGAGAGAATGTTATCCACGTACCGAGGAGTACTTTGAGAAATCCTGTCTCTTTAGTAGAATTTCTCTTTAACCTTAAATTTGAGGGATGGACTAATATTGCTCTAGCTCTTTCCGAGGTTTCTAGGAGAAGAGGTAGAAAGATAGTTGTTATGATTTCTGACCTTAAGCAGACAGTTAAAGGTTATGATCCACTAAGTGAAGCAAGGAAAGCTATTAGGGGGAGCGTTGAGTTCATAGTCTTAACGCCGCCAATACATGACGAGGTGTTTGCTAATAACTTGAAAACTCTTGGTGCAAAAGTGCATATTGTACGAGACATAGACGATTTTGTAAAGAAGTTAGCTTACATATTCAGGGGTATTTAAAGGTAATAGTGTAATAGTTTATATAGTTTTATCTGATTGTTTATTGATACTCAAGTAGCTTAAGGTACAGTGCTATGCATATTCAAAGATACTGGATTAGGTTTTACAGTGTAGGACATTTTCTCGAAGCACTTGGTTGGGGACTATACTATGCAATATCAAGAATTTACATTAAGGAATTTCTAGGAGGAACATATACTGACGTTCTGCTCTTAAGTGCTGCAGAATATGCTCCTGTCTTGTCGTCTGCTTTTTGGGGTATGTTAGCTGATAGGTTTGGAAGGAAAAAGTTTATTCTCCTAGGCTTATTTTCAGCTCCCTCTCTTGCTCTTGTAGGCTACTTCGGTATACCTTATGTTCAGTTTTTCGTGTTCATTGCAAGTCTAGCATGGGCTGCTTCATGGCCTTCAATAATTGCACCTATAGTTTCCGAGAAAACGGAAAGTGGTTTTAGATACGGTGTTGTAACCTTGGGTGGATCCTTAGGCTGGGGTTTAGGATGTAGTTTAATGGGCTTCATATACGGGTTTGGCAATGTTAGTTTGGTAACGTTAACTGCAGGCCTTTTCTTAGCATTATCGTATATCGTTTTTTACTTAGCATTCCCTAGAAAATATGATGTTGCACACGGGGAAGGTGTTAGCGATTTTAAGGGAATAAGGAACCTACCTAGAACTATGCTTCTTTTCCTCTTAGCCGCAGGTGTAAGTTACTTTGGAATTTCATGGGCCTTCAACGTACTCTCTATAAAACTCTATGTCGAACTTGGTAGAAACGAAGTACTTTACGGCATATTCTACGGAGGTTTAACATCGTTAATAGCAGCTATAGTGAGACCTTATGTTGGAAAGCTAAGCGACCAAATTGGAAGCTTAAAACTTTACAGAATAGCTTTAATCTCTTACTCGATATTAGTTACAGCTCTTGCTTTAAGTAGGGGTTTTATAACAGCTATTTTATGGCTTATACCTGTTTATCCGTTCTATGACATATCGTTAGTATTAACTGTTTCTAGGCTTGCTCCTAACCATTTGAAAGCGTCAGCTTTAGGGTCAATGTACACTGTCACTAGTCTTTCAGGTACTTTAGTGTTTATTGCTGGTCCCTTAACAGATATTTTGGGTTCACAAAACTCTGTTATATGTGCTTCATTGCTTCAGTTCATCGCGCTAATCATGCTTTTCTCCAAGATCTTAAAGGCCTAGGACTTCATGGATCTCTTTTAAAGCATTTAGAGAAATCTCAATAAGCTTTCTAAGCTCTATATCCAGTTTCTCACATGCCATAGCTATTTTGTCTCTCCGAATACTTCTTGCGAAATCCTTCTGCTTAATTTTTTTAAGAACACTTTTAACCTTAACTTCCTCAAGCTTCCTATGAGGCATGACCAGAGCTGTAGCTATTATTAACCCTGAAATTTGATCTGAGGCTATCAACGCGTAGGCCATTTTAGTTTTTGGTTTTATGCCGGAAAGCTCATTATGGGACATTATTGCTTCAATAGCTTCAGGAGGCATCTTATCTTTTAAGAACTCAGCAGTTATTTTGGTGTGCATTGGCATGTTATCCTTAGTTTTATCATAGTCTAGGTCGTGAAGTAACCCTACTAATCCCCATAGGTTTTCGTCTTCGTTAAAGTATCTAGCTAATCTTCTCATTATTGCTTCGACAGCGTAAACATGTTTTCTTATTTTATCATTTTTAATCCATTCTTTTACAAGTTTTAATGCTTCATCACGGGATATCAATGGTTATCACCGGGTATTGCATGTTATGTTACTTACTAATTGATAGTTTAGGTGGTATTTTAGTTTTTAACTATACGCTACCTAAATTATATAGTTCCAAAACCGATTTGCACTAATTTAAAATAATATACTACAAATATATCATAATGGGAGATTTATATGTCTGAGAGATTTATGAGTGTTAAAGAAATTCTTCATGAAATAGATAAACTACTTGACAAGGAAGCAACAGTAATTACTAAAGCTCTTTCGCAAATAGATGATCCTTTGTATAGAGCATCACTTACTGATGTTCTATCTCATATAATAGCTAATAAAGACCAAGTTAATGGTTTAAGAAACCTGTATATCTTTGGTGCACCAAAGGCTTCAGCTAAAGATAAGGAGGCATACTTAAGAGCTATGAGAGAATCTGTTAGATTATTTGGGCAGGCGACAAG
>CAZBXI010000039.1:0-14118 GCA_964496035.1 uncultured Desulfurococcales archaeon | reverse complement strand
GATGTAGAAAGAGATGTACTTCATATAGCTGTTGTTGAGAGACATAAGGGATTAAAGAACGTAGGCAAGTCCTTTGTTAAAGGATTCGGTATTAAAAACGGAGCTATAGGTTCTACCGTGGCACATGATCATCATAACGTAGTTGTTGTAGGTGATAATGCTAACGACATGTTCTTTGCAGTTAAAGAATTAGAGAAAATGGGCGGAGGATTTATCGTAGTAAGTAAACGCAAGGTCTTAGCGAAACTCCCTCTACCGATTGCAGGCCTAATTTCCACAAAGAAAGCAAGCACTGTTATTAAGAAAATGCATAAGGTAAATAGAGCTGCACATAGTTTAGGCTGCTCCCTTGAAAAACCCTTTATGCAGTTATCATTCATAACCTTGCCTACGGTACCTGAACTAGGCTTAACAGATAAGGGTTTAATAGATTCTAAAAGATATAAATTAGTAAACCCTGTAATAGCGCTCACTTAATTACTAGTATTTTTCAATAAAAAATAAATTATTTAGCAGCGAAAAATAGAGTAGTGTTTACTAATGACGACACTATTAGCAGACCTAATTAAGCATTTACTTTACGTAAGATACATCGACACAGAAACACTTAAGAAAATATTAAGAGTTACTCCAGAGGTCTTGGAGAAGTTATTAACATCGCTGGAAACTCAGGATCTTATCAGAATATATGATGGTAGAGTTGAAGTGTCTAATGTGATTGGATTAGCCATTGCAGGATTACGTGCCGGGTTAACCCACGACTCTGTGGCCGGAGGGCTTAATTGGAGAGATTTCGAAAGGTATGCTAGTAAAATGCTTGAAGCACATGGTTTCATAGTGTTTAGAGGTTTAAGAGGAGGGTTTAGTGAAGGACGTTTTGAAATAGACGTTTTCGGTTTCAAAGAATCTTTGGCGTTAGCTATAGACTGTAAACACTGGAAAAGAACACACTTCGGCATATTGAGAAACCACGTTGAAAGACATATTTCAAGAGTAGAACTACTTAGTTACGCTATAAGAGCAAGGGTAGTTGATGTAGGCTTTAGAAAAGGAAGAATTCTTCCAGTAATAGTGACGTTAGCTGAGCATTCTAGAAATGTCATAAATAATGTTCCTATAGTACCAATATCTAAGTTTAACGATTTCGTACTAAACGCTAGAAAATATATGGAGGAACTAAACTTAATATCCTTCAAAGTTTAAATTTACATTTGACTTAAATCTACAAAGGGGGTTTAAGTGTTGAAGGTCGTACTTCCTGAAGCTAAAGCTTTTGCAAGTGTTGTAGAGGCCTTATCTAAGGTTGTTGATGAAGCATCTTTAAGGTTTACACCTGAAAAGGTAGTTTTGAAAGCTTTAGATCCAGCTAAAGTTTCAATGTTCATTATGGAGTTTCCTTCAACACTTTTCGAAGAATACGATGTTAGTGAAGAAGTTAAAATAGGTTTTAACACAGCGGTCCTACTTAAACTTCTTAAAAGAAGTAAGAAAGGAGATAAGCTGGAAATCTCTCTCGAAGAGGGCCTCGCCAAATTCTCCATAATAGGAGCATATTCTAAATTATATAAGATATTAAACATTGAAACCACAGAGGAGGAACTTCCTGAACCCCGGTTAGAACTAAACGTTAACGCTATAATCCTCTCGGATCCACTAAAACATGCTATTAAGGATGCAGAAACTGTAGGAGATATCGTCGAGTTTCTAGCAGAAACTGAAGATGAACTAATAATTAAGGGTAAGGGGGAGAAAGCGGAAGCTGAAACAAGGATATCTAGAGAAACTGGTGCATTAATTTCTTTAGAGGTTAAAGAGCCGTCAAGGTCCACTTATGCCATAGAGCATATAAAGAATGTTGTCGCTTTAACTAAAGTAGCCGATACTGTTGAAGTGAGTTTCTCAACTAAGATGCCTTTGAAATTAGCGTTCACAATTTTAGGTGAAGGTAAGGTTGTTTACTTTTTAGCGCCAAAGGTTGAGTAGAAAATTAAACAGGCTTAATGGCTATAACGTACTTTTCCTCACCTATCTCCCATTCCTTAACATAGCCTTCGTATTTTGTAGGTTCTTTAGGTGTTATCACTAAACTTTTAGCTCTAACTTCCTCCATTACGTAGTTTCTCCATTCACTAAGCATTCTAGCACTTGCTTCATCGGGCACCTTAACTATAACGTTTATGAAAGCGTCTACAGGTAGGTCAAGTTCTTTCCTCATGAACTGTATTCTCCTAACAATATCTCTAGCAAGTCCTTCTGCAGCAACTTTTTCATCTATTTTAACATTTAGGAATACTTTCCCATACTCAAAATTCTTCAATACATAGTTTTCAATACTTTCCTCTTCTATTTCGACATCATCTTTAGTTATCTTATATGATTTATCATCTATACGGAGCTCGTATACGCCTTTACTGAGAATATTTCTAGCTATCTCATTTCCTTGTTTTTCAAATATGTCAATAGCCTTTTTCATATCCTTTCTTAACACTGGACCTAGCTTAGAGTAAATAGGTTTAACCTTATACCTAACATACTTACTGATTGCTTCTAATGGCTCTACCCTAACTTCCTTAACATTAACCTGCGATGCTAATACATCGGATATGCTGCTTATATATTTGAACATTTTAGCATCATCTGTTACTATGGCTAGTTCAAGTAGTGGTTGTCTAATCTTTATACCAGCTTTCATTCTTGCTGCTGCAGCAGCTTCAACAACTTTCTTAGCATACTCCATGGCCTCCTCTATATCGTCTCTTATCATTTCTTCATTGTAGCTAGGCCACGTCATCATGTGTATGCTTTCTGGTAGATTTGGTTCTGCAGGCTTTATAAATTGCTGATACAATTCTTCAGTAATGAATGGCGTTAAAGGGGCTAGTATTAGCAGTAAGTTTTTGAGGACATAGTAGAGTGTTGTATATGCTGCTATTTTGTCTGGGTTTTCTGCTTCAACCCATACCCTTCTTCTAATAAGCCTTATGTACCAGTGGCTAAGGTCTTCAACTATGAAGTTCCTAATCTTTCTTAAAGCTTCGTGTATAAGCGATTTACCCATTAAGTCATCGACATCCCTTATGAGCCTATTTATTCTTGAAAGTACCCATTTATCTTCGAATTTAAGCCATTCCTTCACTTTCTCTATGCTCCACTTAGTAGGATCATATTTATCAAGACTCATGTATGTGGATGCAAACACAAAGATATTCCATAGTATGTTAAGGTCTCTAAATGCTAAGTCAAGTTTCTTCCATGAGAATCTAACATCTTCCCATATGGTGTTTTGCAAAACCCAGAATCTTAGAGTGTCTGCGCCATAGTTTTCAACAACTTCATCTACTGAAACATAGTTTCCAAGGCTCTTATGCATCTCCCTTCCTTTCTCATCGAGCATGTATCCGTGTACAACAACTTTAATGTATGGTGATTTTCCAAACCCTAATACTCCTGACCTAAGTAGGCTGAAGAACCATCCAGCTATTTGATCGTGTCCTTCAACAATGAAGTCTACCGGGCTAAGTTTTTCATAAAGCTCTTTGTTTCTAGGGTAGAAGAGGCTTGCATAGAACGCTATTCCACTATCAAACCATACATCTAATACATCAGGTACTCTTTTCATTACGCCTCCGCATTTGGGACATTTGAGTTTAACTTCATCTATCCATGGTTTATGTAGATCTTTAAGTTCAAGCTTAGCTACGGACATGCGTTTTAATTCTTCAACACTTGAAGGAATGAATATATTTTTACATTTGCTACACTCCCATACTGGTAAGGGTATTCCCCAGTATCTTTGCCTTGAAATAACCCAGTCTCTTAGCTCTTTAAGCCAATTCTTAAATCTCTCCTTAGCCCACTCTGGAACCCAAACTATTTTATCTGCTTCTTCAAGCATTTTATCTTTAAGCTTAGTTACAGTTATGTACCACTGTTCCGTTGCTCTAAGAACTAATGGTGTTTTGCATCTCCAACAAACAGGATATTTATGAACAATAGTTTCCTCGTAGAGTAGCAAGCCTTTTTTTCTAAGATCCTCTATAATTACCTTATTCGCTTCTCTAACATGTAACCCTGCGTATTTTCCAGCCTCTGAAGTAAATACTCCGCGCTCATCTACGGGACTCACAATAGGCAAGCCATACTGTAGTCCTACATTGAAATCTTCTTCACCGTGGCCTGGAGCAGTATGTACTAAACCTGTACCTTCATATGGTGAAACGTAATGCGATAAAACTACTCTATGAGTCTTATCACTCCTATATTTTCTCTGGGCATCAACTTCTTCGAGTAAGGGTGGAATGTACTTTAAACCGCTAAGTTTCGTGCCCTTAAATTCTTCAAGAACTATGGGTTCTGCTCTAAGTTTCTCAAAAACATGTTTAAGCCTAGCTTTAGCCAATATTAGTTTTTCACCATTATATTCTACTTTAACATAGTCTAAGTCTGGGTGCGCCATCACAGCCATGTTTGCAGGGAGAGTCCATGGAGTAGTAGTCCATATAAGTAAATACTCTTTTTCACAGCCTTCAACAGGAAACTTAACGAATATTGACGGGTCTTCTAGATCCCTGTACTCTTGGACCTCATAGTCTGCTAATACTGTTTCACAGCGTGGACACCACCAAACAACTTTAACGCCCTTCTTTAAGAGCCCCTGTTCATGAACTCTTCTAATGAGCCACCATCCTGACTCCATGTATTCTGGTCTTAAAGTATAGTATGGGTTTTTCCAGTTCATACTTACTCCTAAACGTTCGAACCTAGCACTCATTAGTGAAGCATTGGTTAATGCAAGTTTCTTACATTCTTCAATGAACTTTGATACACCAACTTTCTCAACTATTTCCTTTTTACTCTTTAAACCGAGTTTCTTCTCAACAGCTACCTCTATGGGTAACCCGTGAGTATCGTATCCTGGCTGATCCCATACGAAAAAGCCTTTCATCCTGTAATATCTAATTACGGTGTCTTTGATTGCTTTATTCCAAGCAGTACCTATGTGTGGAACATCGCTTGAAGGATAAGGCGGGCCGTCTAGGAAGTAGAATTTAGATTTTCCCTTTAGCTTCTCTCTTAGCTTATCGTATATTTTTCTCTCTTTCCAAAATTTCAATATCTTTTCTTCGATTTCTAAGGGCCTATACTGCTTCTCCACTTGGCCAACAGTGCCCATTTGAACACCCTTTAAAATCGAATAAGACTTAAGTTCACTCTCAATAAAACGTCCTTTAAGCTTTTAACTTTTATCTTCTATGGGTTGGAATAATTTTTTCTACAACGTCTACTTTAATCTTTAACTTAAAGTTCTCTTCAATACTCTTCTTAACTGCTTCAGGGTCTTTATCGAAATTAAGAATTTCTAAATATCGGAACTCAGGGACAACGATACTCTTATGGACTATAACGTTTCTTCTTCCAAAATTTTTCTCCAAATACTCTTTAACTTCATTAAACATTTCTTCATCGAAAACGGTAAAGTATAGTCTAAGTACTTTCATGCTATTTCACCTATTTGTTACTGCAAAAATAATATTAATTAGCAGTTATACATATCTTTTAAGACAATGGACGTCAACGTGGTTTGAGGAAGAATAATGGTTAGAAAAGCGAAAAAGAAAAAGAAGAAATTAAAAGAAAAGAAAAAGGAGGAAAAAAGAAGAAGTATTGGGCCCATAATACTATTAATTTTATCAATGATTATGCTTGCTTTATCGATAACCTTATTTGCTTGGTTTATTATGTCAGAAGCTAATTTAAGCGAAATATTACGCATATAGTAATCTCAGACCCTCGTTTTCTTCACAACTCTGTACTCGGCAAACTCATCATCGACTCAGTATAGTTTATGCTACTGGAAAGTTTAAACTTAACCGTAACTTAAAAATGAGAACAGAGAACAGTAAAGTAGTTAGGTGGTAATACATGGGTGGAAGACAAAGAACAACACTCTTCATGGGTATAGGTGAAACATCTAAGGAACAGGAAAAGGGTAAGGAAAAGAAGAAAGGTAAGAAGAAAAAGAAATGAGGCGTTATGTAAACGAAAACTGATGTAGATTTTCTATCTAGTTTTAGGTGTAATTATTGTTTCTTAAACCTAAAAGCCCCTACCCTTACCCCCCACCTAGGAGAACATCCTATATTGCAATAGCAATACCTTCCAGTATCACATTAACCGAGGAAACACTATACCTTAAAACGATAAAAGTGGGGATCATTGCTAGAGCTGCTGCTATACACAGAGTAGATGAGATAATAGTTTACAATGACAAATCGGAAGCACTTCATGAAACCAAAATAATTGTAGATGTACTAAAATATTTGAGAACACCACCGTATTTAAGAAAGAAGATCATACCCTTGAAGAAAACGTTGAAATATGCTGGAATTTTGCCTCCACTTCAAACACCTAATCACCCGCAGCAAGTTATGCTCAGGCAAGGTGAAATTAGAGAGGGGCTTATTGAAAAGCTAGGGAAGAAATATGCGCAAGTTGATGTAGGTGCGAAAAAGCTGGTGAAAGTAAAGCGTAGAGGAAACATTAAAGTCGGTGATATAGTTTATGTTAGAATATTAGATGAAAGCTCATTCTTAGGTGAAATCGTTGACGAAAACAGTGTAAAGTACTATTTATGCTTCAAAATCTCTACATGTAGTAGCTTTAAAGAACTGTTCAAGAGAAAATGGGATTTTAAAATAGCGACTTCCAGGTATGGAAGGAAAGTAAATGAGGTTTTAGACTTAATTAAGAGGGTCATTTCGAGAAAAAGTAAAGTACTAATCGCATTCGGTGCACCTAAAGAAGGTCTATATGAGATAGCTTCAAGGCACAGATTAAATGTTGAGAAAATATTTGACATCGTAATTAACACCATACCTTACCAGGGAGTTCAAGTAATTAGGACTGAAGAAGCAATTCACGCAACCTTGGAGCTTATATCTCTCTTGGAAGCAAGTTCTACTAATTTAGTTTAGTTAAGCAGCTTTTCTCATAAAATCTTCTTAACAATTTCCTATTTTCAAAATTGAAACACCATAAGCTTCGGCTGAAAGTTACACCTTTCAGACTTAAATGAGGTCTCAAAATCTTCTCGTAAAATACGGGCTTTTAGACGATAAAGAGAAAGGAATAAACAAATGTTTTCGAGTAGCAAAACCGGAGGGACGTATTGGACTTAGCGAGGCAACATATATAACAACATCACCAGAATCGGTCAGATACGTATCTCGTACTTATGGTGTTAAAGAAATCTTAACTTCTAATGAATGGAGAGAATTATTGATTAATGCTGAGTTGAAAGATATGGTAAAGATACATAATACTTTTGCATTAGAAGTCCAGCTTTCAGAAGGTTTATTAAAGAAGCATTAGCTCTTCCCAAGGATTTCTTCGAATACTGAGGGCATGGAATATATGTCGGAAAGAAATAATGCTCAAAAATGCTACGTAACTACTTTATTCTGTAAAGATTCATACTCTTATTTCGTTAAAGTAAAATGTTAATACTGCAAAAAGATAATATGAGGAAAACTGTTATGATGCACGGAAAAAACATAATTCACACTATAGGACATATTATGTATATTATATTGTATTGCTCACTGATTATAGTTTGCTTCTTTTATAGCCAAGCATATTTGAAACCATTCTTATACCTCGGGTTGGTAATTTTGGTGCTTGGGATTACTTTCGTAATATGGGCAAGCCTATCGCGTAGAAAAGGATGTATATTAGCTGAAAAAAGTATTAGCAAAGAAAACCTTGTAAAAAGCGGGCCTTATGCCTTTGTCCGACATCCTGAATTCTTAGGGCATATATTGATAGTCTCCGGATTGGTTCTAATATCGCAGCTCTGGATTAGCTTATTCATTGGTGTAATATTAATTGTTTTACTATACATTGCTATGCTAGACGAGGAAAAGAAGAACATAGAAAAGTTCGGTGCTGCATACGAAGATTATATGAAAAAAGTTCCGAGAATAAATTTGCTAGTTGGAATTATAGGACAAATGCGCTGCAAAAAGAAGAAAGTACGACGTAAATGATAATTAAGATGCGCACCCGCTATTAAACGATAAGGTACGAAGTGTTGTGGGGAACTCAAGTGCGCATAACTATACTTCGCTCTTTCTAAACTGTTATACTTCTTTTGCTAATTCCTCATGCTACAAACGGTTATATTCAATAAATTGATAGAGTTTGGAAGCATAAACTCTATAAACTAGTAGTGTATTGATTAACCATCTGACCTAGGGTAAGGTGTTGAACTATGGGTGCAAGGAAGAAGCATGCGCCAAGAAGAGGAAGCTTAGGAGTTAGGCCGAGAAAGAGAGCTGCCAGAATAGTTCCTAGAATAAAGTCCTGGCCTGACCCGGATCTACCCCAGCCTAGATTATTAGCTTTCGCAGCTTATAAGGCAGGTATGACACATGTACTTATGATCGATGATAGACCACACAGTTTAACCCACGGTAAAGAAGTTTTTAAACCAGTAACTATTCTTGAAGCTCCCCCACTTTACATCTTAGGTTTAAGAGCTTACACTATACATCCGGTTAAAGGTATGCTTACATTTACTGAAGCATGGATTACACCACCTAAAGAACTTGAAATTTACAGGAAAATACCCACATTACCTGAAACGCTAGATCCTGAGCCCAAGCTTAAACTTATTGAGGAGAACATAGATAGAATAGTGGATTTAAGAGTTATTGCTGCAACACAGCCTAAACTTGTAGGGGGACTATCTAAAAAGAAACCTGACCTAATAGAGATAAGGATTGGTGGTGGAACTCTTCAAGACAGACTAAAATATGCTATGGAAATCCTAGGTAAGACTGTTCATCCTAAAGAAGTTTTTGAAGAAGGAATGTTTGTTGACGTTATAGGTGTAACTAAAGGCCATGGGTTCCAAGGAGTTATTAAGAGATTTGGTGTAAAAGAACTTCCAAGATGGCATAAACATAGAAAAGGAAGTAGAAGATTAGGCTCTAGAAGCCCAGGAATAGGAACAATAAGCCCTGTACCTCAAGCAGGTCAAATGGGATTCCATAGGAGAACAGAATACAATAAGAGAATACTGAAAATAGGAGATAATGGTTTAGAAGTTACACCCAAAGGCGGTTTCATAAACTATGGTATTGTTAAAGGACCATATATTATGCTTGAAGGCTCAGTTGTAGGTCCAAGAAAAAGAATAATTATTCTAAGATATCCTGTAAGACCACCACCCTACATTCCAGAACATCCACCAAAAATAGTTTACATTAGCCTCGAAAGTAAGCAAGGTGTTTAGAAATGTCTGAAATATTAGTACCCTTGAAAAACCCCTTAGCCAAAGTACCTGAAGAACTTAAAATATTTGATCTTGAAGGCAAAGTTGTTTTAACAATTAAAACGCCTCCAATATTCTACGTACCTGTACGTATTGACTTAATAAGAAGAGCTTTTCTCTCAGCTTTTACAGCAAGACTTCAACCTAAGGGAAGAGACCCAATGGCTGGTAAGAGAACTTCAGCTGAATCTTTAGGTGTTGGTCTAGGCTTAGCTAGAATACCTAGGCAAAAAGGTGGAATAAGAGGTAGATTTGTCGTAAGTACTGTTGGCGGTAGAAGAGCTTTTCCACCAACACCTGAGAAGAAAATACATGAAGAAATAAATAAGAAGGAAAGAAGGCTCGCCATTGTAAGCGCTTTAGCAGCAACAGCGATTAAGGAGCTTGTTGAAAAAAGAGGTCATAAACTAGAAAAAGTCCCCCAAGTACCTGTCGTAGTTGATGATAAACTCTCAGAAATAAAAACAACTAAAGAACTTAAGGAGGTCTTTAAAAAATTAGGCTTATGGGATGATGTTGAAAGAGCACGCTTAGGAACAAAAATAAAAGCTGGAAAAGGTAAAATGCGTGGAAGAAGGTACAAAACACCAGTAAGCTTACTCATAATCTCACATAAGAAAGAACCAATAATTAAAGCAGCTAAGAACTTGCCAGGAGTAGATGTAGCAACACCAGATAACCTAAGTGTAATACACTTAGCACCAGGAGGCGTTCCCGGAAGATTAACCGTAATGACCAGGTCTGCACTAGAAAATCTTGTAGAAAAATATAAGGTGATAGTACTATGAGCGAGGAAGTTCTTATTAGACCATTAAGCACCGAAAAATCTCTCTTCAAAATAGAAAGAGAAAACGTAATAGTGTTCATAGTAGATCGTAAAGCCACGAAACATCAAATTAAAAGAGAATTCGAAAGAATATTCAAGGTTAAGGTTCAAAAAGTAAACACGCACATAACACCTAGAGGAGAAAAAGTAGCATATATTAAGCTTAAACCAGAATATAGTGCAAGCGAGATAGCAACCAGACTTGGAATACTCTAGCTTCAAAATTCCTTCCACCATAGGTGAAAACTTATGGTGGAAGGAATAGACTCTAAAATTAAAGAAAAACTTTTGCCCATATTCAAAGTAATACATGGACTAAGAATACCTATAGAAATTATCATAGATTGTTTAGAGGAATCAGGAGAGGAATGGATTGTTCATGGAAAATATAGACTCGTTACCTCAAAGAAGTTCTTCCCGTTTAAAGCAATTTTCAACAAGAACGCTGATTTTAAGTATCTGGAAAGACTAGAGAAAGTAAAGTTAAAGTGAAAGCATCCGCCTCTACTACCTTGAAGCATATATTTTGAAAAGTTCAATATAGCATGGATTTATGATACCAAGTTCCTCTAAAACGTAGTCCTTGTAATTATTTGCTTTAAGTAAAATACCTGTTTCATAATCATACATTAAGGTTACATTAGCACTGCACCGTATAATATAATATTTTTCAAACAGTTCACCTGCTATACTTACAGGTTTATGTTTTAACGTTACATTACATTCTTCAAAAGCTCTTCTAAGTTCTAGGATGTTCCCAGTATTTATCCAATACCTCCATGGTTCTCCTGCATTACTATTTCCGTATATTCTATTCTTTGCGAGATCAACTTTTAAAATAAGGCTCTCAGAAATATCACTTACACTGATAGCGTAACGAACATAAGCCTTGTTATCTGTGATGTTAACTATTTCTATGCTTAATTGCCCAGCAACTCTGCAGGCGCAAACGTTATTGTAACCTAGCATTACTAGGTAGTATGTTAATTGTGTTCCTTCATGTAGAAGTACGTTCTCGGGAATTTGGGTCTGGTAGTGAATGAATACGATATAAGCGACTATGAAGACTAACACTAGCAGGGATAAAAGTATTGAGGTTCTTAACCCTGGCATTTTTAATTCGCTTCCCACATGTAAGCTTTTATGTAGGTTAAGTTTAAGAATTTTTTAGCATGAATCTATGTCCAATGTTAGATATCTTAGAGGACAGACAAAGCGCTAGAGGAATATCCCTAGATCAAGGATTCTTTAAAACTTTTATACCAGTACCATAGTTCACTATGATTAAGTTTAACAAAAGTTGACCATGAGCAACTCATTTGTTCTTTAAATTTTTAGCCAAGTAAGATTTTTTTACCACTACTTACGTAAGAGTTGAAGCGATACTGATAGTGTATTGGGGCGTAGAAGTGCCGTCATGGAAATACTCTATTAAAAACCTAGACCCTGAGAAAACCGCGTTAGCTAGTGGTAGGGATTTACCTATTTCACTTAAGGAGGCTCGTGAAATATGTAAGACTATTAAAGGTATGATGCTTAAGGAGGCTAAGGAGTTATTAAAGGCAGTTATTGAGAAAAAACAGCCAATACCGTACCGTAGATACCATGGTAAAGTAGCTCATCATAGAGGTTTAGAAAGGTGGAAATGGCCTGCTGGACGATACCCTGTTAAAGCGGCTAAAGAAATACTTAAGGTTTTAGAAAATGCTGAAAACAATGCAGTAAATAAAGGGCTTGATGCTGACAAGTTAAAGATAATTCATGCAGCAGCTCAGAAAGGACCCGTTATTAAGAAGTATACTCCAAGAGCTTTTGGAAGATCTACTCCTTGGTTTAAGAAGTATACTCATATTGAAATAGCTGTTATGGAGGTTTAAGCTTATGGTTAACATTAAGAAGTTTTTCGTTCAAAAGGGAATAATTAAAACGAAAGTTGATGAGTACTTAGCAAGGGAATTTTATAGGGCAGGGTATGCTGGTGTGGATATTTTGAAAACACCTCTAGGAACTAGGATTGTAATTTATGCTGAAAGACCGGCTGTAATTATCGGTAGAAGAGGCTCCATGATTAAACAGTTGGCTCAAATTTTTGAGAAAAGATTTGGACTGGAAAACCCGCAAATAACGGTTACTTCCGTTGAAAACCCGTATCTTTCAGCTAGAATTGTTGCTTTCCGCTTAGCTGTAGCTCTTGAAAGAGGTTATCACTTCAGAAGAGCAGCCTTTATTGCCCTAAGAAGAATTATGGAGGCTGGCGCTTTAGGAGCAGAAATAATTATTAGCGGTAAACTCACAAGCGAAAGGGCACGCTATGAAAAATACCGTGCAGGTAAGATTTACAGAACAGGTGAGCAAGCATCAATAATGGTTGAAAGAGCTGTAGCCCATGCACTACTTAAGCCAGGTGTTTATGGGATACAGGTTAGAATTGTTAAGCCTATGAGACCCCTGGATCATATAGAAATAAAAACACCTGAAACACTGCAGCAAACTCAACAAGTAGAAAGTAAAGGTGCTTAACTATGTCTCTTAAACCTAGAGATATAAGGGCTATGTCTAGGGAGGAAAGATTAAAGAAATTAGAAGAGCTAAGACTAGAGCTAATGAGGCTTAGAACACAAGCAGCCTTAGGTACTTTGGAGAGTCCTGGAAGAATTAGGGCCATAAAGAAGACTATAGCTAGAATATTGACGATAAATAGGGAGGAAGAACTTAGAGAATTGAGAAGAAAAGGTAAGAAGAGGAAGTGATGAAAGTAATGAAGCACACTCCCAGAAATATCATATACCATGAGCTCATAGGCTTACACGTTAAAGTGGTGGATTCAGCAACTCAAACGTACATCGGATTAGAAGGTAGAGTTATAGATGAAACATACAATACTTTAATTATCCAAACTGAGAAGGGTGAAAAGAAAATCTTAAAACACATATCTAAATTTATGTTTACTCTGCCCGGCGGCTTAAAAGTTGTAGTTGATGGTTCAAGAATCGTAGGTAGGCCTGAAGAAAGACTTAAGAAAATAGTTTCAAGAAAAAGGTGGTAAATAAATGCCTGCAAGAAATATTGGAATACCTGGAGTAAAGCCTCCAGAGAAGGAATGTAATGATCCTAACTGCCCATTTCACGGTACATTATCTGTTAGAGGAATAGTTTTAGAAGGCGTTGTTGTCTCCGATAAAATGGATAAAACAGTTATTGTTGAAAGAGAATACTTAAGGTTCATTAGAAAGTACAAGAGATATGAGAGACGTAGAAGCAAAATACCAGCCCATAACCCACCCTGCATTAACGCTAAAAAAGGAGATTTAGTAAAAATAGCTGAGACAAGACCAATATCTAAAACTGTATCGTTTGTAGTAATTCAAGTTATTAAAAGAGGGGTAAGAGGTTAGAAGCAATGGTTAAAAGGATTAGGAAAGCAGGTGGTGGAGAGAAAACACGTAGAGCTATTTCAGCGGGAATACAGGTAGGTACAATGCTTAAAGTAGCTGACAACAGCGGTGCTAGGGAGATAATGGTTATTGGAGTCCCAGGTTACAAATCCCGCTTAAGAAGACTACCTAAAGCTTCTGTAGGCGACTTAGTCATAGCCTCTGTTAAGAAGGGAACACCTGAAATGAGAAGACAAATAGTTAGAGCAGTTATTGTGAGACAAAGAATGCCCTATAGAAGACCTGATGGTGTTAGAGTGGTTTTCGAAGACAATGCTGCTGTAATAATAACACCTGAAGGAATACCTAAAGGATCTGAAATAAGAGGGCCTGTAGCTAAGGAAGCAGCTGAAAGATGGCCAAAAATAGCGGAATTAGCGACTATAATAGTTTAAGGTGTGGCTAAATGGGACTAACTGGGTCTAAGCAACCTAGGAAGCAGCGAAAGAGCTTCTTTAACGCACCCTTACATATAAGGCATAAATTCTTTAACGCTCCACTATCTGAAGAACTTCAAGCAAAGC
>CAZBXI010000038.1:0-14165 GCA_964496035.1 uncultured Desulfurococcales archaeon | reverse complement strand
ATCCTACAGCACCCCCTGAGGTAGTACTAAACCATATTTCAAAAACAATGATCCCTCGGTAAATTTAATGCTGGTAAATCTTAAAATACTTTGAAAGTAATATGTAATGTTGAACCCCGGTTCCCGCGCAAGCCGAAAAGGCACCCCCGAGTCCCGGGGGTTAATGAGCGCCGGGACGGGTCACTCCCGGCTCAACACATTCTTTCATCTTTCTAGCGCCTCTTCATTCCGTGATTATATGGCGGGTTTGTTTAAAGTGAAAAGTATAATAAAGTAACGCTATTATTGTTTTCGCATCCTTTATTATACCTCTTTTTATCATACCTAAAGCATCATTTAATGAAAGATAAATGTTCTTGAGTACTTCTGATTCTTCAGGTTTCTTTATCCCCTTCTTTAGTTTTTCAGCTAAAAATATGTGTAGAACTTCATTACTATATCCTGGTGAGGTATGTATTTCAAGCATTTTAACCCATTTCTTAGCTTTAAACCCTGTTTCTTCTTCCAGTTCTCTCATAGCGCATTCTAAAGGAGCTTCACCGGGTTTTAACGTTCCAGCTGGGATTTCTATAATCCAACGATTTAGCGCTGCTCTATACTGTTTTAGAAGTAGGATAGTGTTCTCATTTATTAAAGGTAGTACCGCAGCTGCTCCTGGGTAGTCAACTATTTCCTTTACAGTTTTTCTACCATTAGGTAATGTAATGTATTCCTTGAGAACATTGAATTTTTTGCCTTGATAAACTATGTTACGCATAATATTACAACCTCCGAATAATTTGTTAATTTTCTGGAAACATGTAGAACACGGGAAGCAAATAAGGGTATACACTAATATACCGAGCAAGACACAAATTAAGTTTATGCAGATATTTATTAAGCTTTATTGAGATTTTTAATGTGTTTCTTCAACTATTTCAGGTTCTATACTTGGCGTTTTGAGTTCTTCTATTTTATCAGCTAATTCTTCTAGCTTTCTGAAAAGTTCTTCTACTGCACCTTTTAACCTATATATTTCGCCCTCTAGAATTTCTATTCTCTCTTCTTCGCTTGCTGCTTTTCTTTTACCTTCAAATTTCCGTTCAAGTCCTTCCTTCACGAATATTTTAACTAAGTCTGTTATTTGAACGCCATACTCGCTAGCTACTTCTCTAAGATCCCTATACATAGCTTCAGGTACTGAAAGGTGTATGGTTGGCATATGTATTCTCCCTAAAAGAATTCTCTCGAGAGAGAAATATAAATTATTCGCTCTCTTAGTACTGCTGATGAGAGAAAACTCTTTAAGGAAAAGTATTTTATTTCCCTCAGCACTATCAGTAATACGGAGGCGGGGTTCGATGAGAGTAGTTACTTTCAAAATTGAAGAGGACTTACTAGAACTTATAGATGAATATGCTGAACTTAGAGGAGAGACTAGAAGCGAAGTTATTAGGAAAGCTCTAATAGAGCTTATTCGTGGCGAAAGAGAGAAGATTAGGAGAGCTAAGGCTAAAAAGATTAGAGTTATTATTTAAGCCTACTTTACTGGTACGCTAGTACCCATACTTCTGTTGTTGAAGGTAGCTTATCTTCTGATATTGAGAATTCTCTACCACCGATCTTCCTAGTACTATACTTTACCTTTCTCAAGAAATTATTTACACTTTTTAAGCCTAGTCTTAAGCCAGGTATTTTGTAGTGCATGGGCACTACTATTTTCGGATTTATCATCTCAATAACTTTAACAGCTTCAGAAGGACCTATAGTATATACTCCACCTACAGGTATCATCAAGATATCTGTTGGAGTGATTTCACCGAGAACTTTTTCTTCGGGTATTGTACCTAAATCTCCTAAATGGGTAATGACCATATTGTCTACTTCAATATTGTAAATTATTATTTCTCCTCTTAAAGAACCGCGATATGGGTCATGGTAGCTTTTAACTCCCTTAACTTTAACATTACCTACTATTGTTTCTCCTTCAAACATGTCTAGAACTTTGGAATTTGGCTTAGAAATAACTTGGATTGCATTATGGTCAAAATGATTATGGGTTACAAGAATTATATCAGCCTTGAACATTGGCGGTCTTATACCTAAGCTTACTCCATCGTGAGGATCTATACCTATAATAACCCCTTTGTCTGAAACTATTTCGAAACATGCATGGCCATGCCATCTTATTATAGTCATATTTGCAAAGCACCCTTAGTATAGAGTGAGTAAAAGGTATTTAAGAGTTAGGTATAAAGTGTGAACTAACGCTCTCACATTGTAACTCCAGGTATTGTTCCCAGAACCTCCTTAAAAACTTCAGAGGCAATAAGCTCCAATTTTCTTCTCACACTATAGTCCTTCAATAGAGATGTAGGGCCATATATTGTAAAGGCTATTTTAGGTTTTAACCCTGCCTCTTCAAGTATTTTTGAAATAGGTATGCTATCAACTATTTCTATTTTCTCTTTTAGCCTCCTAGCTAAATGTATTACATGTAATGGATAGGGAAGCGCTGGAAGACTTTTTCTCATACTGTGGTCTACCCAAAATAAGTCGATATAGTTTCCTAATCCTGCGTCTTCTAGTTTCTCCGAAAGTACTTTAAATATTTCTTTGGAAGCAGATTTAGGGTCTCCAAACTTATAGAAGAATGGTGCTTCATATGCTGGTAACGCTATTTCATAGGGTTTTCCTACAGGTTTCCAGCGTTTTCTCCTATATAGAAGATCTTCAGCATATTCTTTGGCTTTCTTCACATTTTCTTTAGTATCCTGCAAGTTACATATCATGTACAGTATTGAGTAGTCATCAAGCTCTAAATATCTTTCAGGTTTCCCTTCTTTGATTTCAAGTACTCTGTTTTCAAATTCCAGTTCCTCCTTTACATTCTTCATCATTAGCTGAATAGTATGCTCAAACGATCTACATATTGGATGCAGATATACGGTATCGAACATGTATTGTCTACTTTGCAGGAAGCTTCTTAACGTGTTTATATTCTTTTCATCCATAACTATTAGGTCTTCATATGGATAGCTGTAAAATATCAGTCTGTAATAGTCTATAGTTCCATATTCTTTAGTTCCAGCATAGTAGCTATCTCTTATTAAGAAGTCCATTATGTCAGCAGGGTATATCCAGTTCTTAACAACCTTCTGTAAAAGCCTTATGATTGTAGGTGCTGTTGGACTGTATGGTCTAAGAAGTTTTAGAACCAACTCTCTTAGGTTTTCAAGACCTGTTTCCTTACCTATTTTATCTATAAGCTCTCCAAGATCCGTATATTCTACCAGAGCTAATCCTACAAGCTCATGATTATCTAAGTTTTCTTCGCGAAGTTTTTTACTCTTAGATAAAACGGATTCCTCAAATGAGTGACTGTAAGGACCATGTCCAATATCGTGTAGTAAGCCTGTTATTCTTGATGCTTCAATAAGTTCTAGCATACTGTAACCTTCTAATGCTTCTTCGCCTTCAGCTGTTGTAAGCATTGTAAGTAAATGTTCACTAAACATTCCAGCTAAATGCATAACTCCAAGGCTATGCTGAAACCTTTTATGATCCGCTCCGGGATATATGAAATGGGCTATTTGTAGCTGGTGAATTCTCCTTAACCTTTGAACATAGGGTGTATCTATGATTCTACCTTCTACATCCTTGTTAAACGGTATATAATCATATATGGGATCCCTTATAACCCCCCATCTGAAACCGTACGTGCTTATGCCTGGTTTCTTACTCATAACCTAACTCCTCAGCTAATACTACTTGAGTATTCCCTATACTTAAACCTACCATGAACTATTTAAATATGTAGGAGTATGAATAGTCCTAAACATGCTAGAATAATACCTTCAATTGTCCTTATGAGTCTTTCTTTACCCTTAATAGCCTTTTCTACATGATATAAACCTGTTAGTATGAGGATTAAAGGCAACACGAATATAGTATTGTATAGGAGAAGAAGACCATACTTGTAGATATATGGCAGCTTAAATTTCTCCATAAACAATAGTGTAACTACATAAGGTCCGCCACTACATGGAAGTAAGGTTAAGCTGAGAAAAGCTCCAGCTAGAAAGGCGAAATAGGGGTTTACTGCTTTACGTAGCATTTTTAAATGTCTTACTTTAATTTCGCACCTACCACTGGTCAAGTTAGCTAGGATAAGGTATGTTCCTAAAATTAATGCGGATATGCCTATAATTTTGGATATTATTTCGAAAAAACCTATAATTGTTAATAATCCCAAACCAAGTGCATAGTATGTTATAAATACCCCGACTATGAAGGCTAGACCTATATTTTTCACGTGTCTGTAGCCCTTACCATGAAAAGTTGAAGCCATTATTAGTAATGTAGTATATATTGCGAAAGTGCATGGATTTATAGAGTCTAACGCGGACATTAGCACTACTAGTGACAATAGTTGCATTATCTCGTGAGAACTCATACGCTACCCTTTCCACGAAACAGTTCTTCCAGTATCTTTACAGTTTCACTACTAGATATCACTATAGCTTCCATACCACTGTTTTTAGGGTAGAAAGCAACTACATAGTCTTTAGGACCACTAGATACTATGTTTTCCCAAAAACTTAAAGGTTGAAAACCTACAACGATGAATGTCAGTTTATTGTCTATAAGAACTCCTATGAGTGGCGTATAGGGGGCTAGTGTTTTATTTGCTGCTTCACCTACTATTTCATATATTCTGTAGAATTTTCTAACGTATTCTTCGTTGCTGCTTAGTTCATAAAATATTACCTCTGCTTCCTTGAAATTTTCCTCTAATAACCTTTTCACAGCTTTGCATGCTGGACAACCTATCGAACCGTAGATGTAAAACCTGATGTTTTTCTTCACATACGTTGTTTCAGGTTGCTCTTCACTGGGGACGTTATAGCTGGGTAAGAAGATCATTAAACCTACTAAGACCACGAAAAGAACTATTACTAGCAATGATACTTTAGACAATCTCATATGCGAACCTTTTCAGATGTTTCTGCCACTAAGTCTGTAAAGGCATAAATATATAGTTGTCTAAATTATTTCGATTTTCCTATTCGTTAGAAAGTTCTTCTCTGTTAAACTAAGCAGTATTTCTTCGAATAATGAATCATTGCTTACATCAATAGAAACAGACCATTTAAAAGAAAGCTTATTTAAACTGCTTATTCCAGACACCTCTATAGTTATATCGTTCCAGAACTCCTTAGGCACATTTCCTCTGAGAAAGTCCCATAATGCATCCACGTATTCGAATGCTTCACTCATAGTGAACCCTATTATTGTTACTTTTGCTTCAGCAATTATGATGCTTAACGCAGTCTCCATGAAATACTACACCATATTGAAGTAATTGTTGGGAAATAATCTTTGTATTTACCAAGTTAATGCCTAGTTATTTAAATTTGACTTTGGTTAAAAACTTACTCTTCACCTATTTGAAATATGTCTCCTCCCCAAATGTCTCTTATTACGGGGCTTTCAAAGATTAGCCTTCCAGTATCGTCATATATTTTGAAGTATCCATCTATAGGTTTTATTATTTCCTTAACATCTAATTCTGCTTTGCCATACTTAGCTTCTGCTTCTAAGAGTTTTCCTCCGCTCCAAAGCTCAATCCTATACTTGCTTGGTAAACCCTTAATTAGTATTTTGTCATTTAGCGGTGTTGCATAGTTCTCAGAAGGTATTATCTCAGCTATACCGTCAGGTCTTATCCATCCTAACATTATTTCTCCGAAAACGTACTTATTGTAGAATCTTAAATCTATTTTATGATAACCTGCGCTTAAAGCTAATACGTCACTGTGGTAAACTGTAGGTGCTTGATCCTTCCAAGCATCTATTATTAATTTATCATTAATCCAAAGTCTTGCACCATCATCTGTTAAGATGTAGAACCTATATAGTCCGGCTTGGTTTACTACGAGATTTCCCGTCCACTCTACTGCGAAGAATTCTGCTGGAACCTCAGGTGCAGGTTTATCCCACCATACGAAGTTTATTTGAGGGTCTATTCTTGTTTTCCTAAGGTTTCTTTTCAGAAACTGTTTTTCTGGAGGTTTATCAGGCGATATTTCATAGTATTTTCCTAAAAGCCCGTGTACTAAGCCTTTCCTTATTCTTACAAGAACATACTTTTTACTCATGGATTATCTTCACCTAGCTATTATGCTTTCAAATTACAGTTTCTTGTCTAAGCATAGTTTAAAAATTCTAGGGTTCTTCAGCTAGAGATTTAACCATAAGATACGCGTCTTCTCCATCAAGGTAGTAATATGGTATGGTCTTCTTTATTGTGAAACCTAGTTTTTCATAAAGTCTTATTGCTGGAATGTTCGATACTCTTACTTCTAAATATACTTCTTTTGCTCCATATTCTTTTAACCCCCTAAGAGCGGCCTCCATAAGCGCTGTTCCTATACCTCTTCTCCTATATCCTTCTAAGACTGCAATAGAAACTATATGACCTTTTTTTGTAAGTCCGTACTTGGTGTGCCCCCAACCTGTTTCAACCCTAGACATAACATATCCGACAACTACGCCATTAACTTCTGCTACGAGGAATACTTTGGGCCATCTTCTTAGATGTTCTATGAAAAATGTTTTTGTGTAGTTTTCAGGTAACGACACCCTATTTATATACATTACTCTATCTATGTCATTTAGCGTTGCTTGTCTTACAGTGAAACTAAGAGACACTACTTGCCTCTCCTCAACATGAGGTAGTCTGTGTTTCGTAGAAAAATAGTCAACCTCAAAAAATAAACACTTTACCTAATAGGGTAATTATTTTCTCTTGGGTATCGGTGCTTAGCTTATGGCTAAAGCATACACTATCGGGCATTCAAACAGACAACTTGACGAATTCATTGAGTTATTAAAACAGTATAGCATAAAGATTGTTGTTGATGTTAGAAGATTTCCTAAAAGTACTAAATACCCTCATTTTAACAGGGAGATCCTTGAACAAGAACTGAAGAAGCATAGTGTAAAATATGTATGGTTAGGTGATCTTCTGGGAGGTTTTAGGAAAGGAGGATATGTGAACTATATGTCATCTAGAGATTACATGGAAGGTATAGGAAGACTTATGTCCATAATCTTCGAGTACGATGGTGAAACAGCTATAATGTGTTCTGAGAAGTTATGGTTTAAGTGTCACAGGAGGTTTATTTCGGATACTTTGGTAAGTAGGGGCGTTGAAATATATCATATAATTGACAGAAATAGGGTTTCCAAACACAGATTAAAGAGAGTTTAAAAAGTAATAGGGCTATATTTTACACAGTAAGTGCATAAGCTGGTGTATCGTTTTTGAGCATAGCTGTAGAGAAAAGTAAGGAGTTAATACTTGCTGAAACGCTGCTTAAAGATCCAGCTCTACTCAAAATACTTGAAATCATGGTTGAGGAAAGAGAAATAATCCCTAAAATTAGGCTTGAGCAGGGCATAGAATATCCTAGAATGAAGAAGTTTCCTGAATGGCAGGAGAAAATGAAAACTCTCATAGAGCTAGGCTTAGTTGAAGAGAAAATAATAGATAGAGTCATTGAGTGTCCTTCGTGCGGTAAAATACATGTAAGTACGAGGTTTAAATGTCCTTCATGCGGCTCTATAAACATGGTTAGAACAGAGATATTACAACACATAACCTGCGGATTCGTCGATACAAAGCTAAAATTTATTCGGCGTTCAAAAGGAGGAATCGAGGAGTTAGTTTGTCCTAATTGTAAAATAGCTTTACGTGAAGAAGGAATTGACTATAGGATTTTAGGTGAAATCTTTGAATGTATGGATTGTGGTAGGAGAGCTGACAAACCTAAAATAGAGTTTAAATGTCGAAACTGCCTACATGAGTTCGACACAACAACTGCAAGATACAGGGCAGTTTACATGTATAGAACAACAGATTACGGTATTAAGCTCCTACAATCAGGAGACTTGATAAGAAATCTAATATTGCTCTCGCTTACTTCTAAAGGATTCCATGTAGAAAAGGACGCAAGGTTAAAGGGAATTTCAGGTGTAAACCATAGATTCGATATTATAGTTCGATCAGATAAGTCATTAATAGGCGTAGACTATAGGCCTGTAAATTCTGCTGAATCACAAATAACTGACTTATTAGCTCACATAGCTAAGTTCATGGACTTCCCAGGCATAAAGTACATCTATGTAACAGACAGCTCATCGGAAAGTGTGAGAAAAGTTGCTTCAAGCCAAGGTGTTAACTTGGTTTCTGGAAAGTCCATTACTGAAATACTTAATCAAATACTTGAGCTCATTAAGAGGTTTAAAGAGGAAGAAAAGACATAAGCATTGAAACCAAGTAATCCACATTAGTATAGAATAACGCTATTATTATGTAAAGGAATGCCATATGTAAAACTCCCTCAACTATGGTTCCTGAGCTTATTTTACCTATTGCTATACATGAAGGAGCGGCAATAAGCAAAGTTGTGTAGTACAGTAGTCCCTTCATCTGCTCGGGTGTTAATAATATGGCGAATAATCGTCCGCCACCTCTTCTAACAGATTCGTAGAGTGCTGTATTAAAGAACAATAAAAATGCCGAAGCAACCATGAATATTATTATTGAAGCATAAATTATTGAAACATACACCTTCATGCTTCTACGTCTTTCCTCCTCAAACGCTTCAAGCCTTGCTGCATGCGATGAAGCACCCGAAAGTACTTGTGCTGCTCTTCCACCACTCTCATGCGCTTCAGCTACTGTTTCAATAAACCTTCTCGTGATTAATGTTTGATCCTTAAATGTTTCACTTAGAGCTCTAGAAACATCCTCACCAAGAATAATCCTTGTAACAGCCTTCTTTATAAGATCAGTTAATGGACCTAAATCTTTTTCTGATTCTATTTCTAATGCCTTAGGTACAGTGTACCCCGCTCTAACAAGCCCCGCAAGATCATATAGGAATATAGGAATTAGAAGTTCTACTTTGCGTTTCCGTCTATAGTTCATGTATTTAACTAGGGCATATGGTGTTATCAGTATTATTACAAACAAGACTAAGGTATTTATAAAATTTACATCATATGGTAGCAAAACGGGTAAGGGTCCGGCTATCACTAGCGTTTTCGTATAGTCAGCTATCTTGAAAACTATAAGGTTTGCAAAAAGAACAAGCAATGCTATAAGAGATGAAGATACTAACGCTAAGGTGTCTTTAGATACTACCCTTCTTCTTTTAAGGTATCTTGCCATTAACCTACACCGAAACTTTAGATACCAAGGAGTCAATCATTAAAACAATCATTACAGCTATTGTTGGAGCTATTATGAAATGTACTAGAAATAGTATTTGTAACGGACTAATAGGTAACGCTATTGCTCCAAGAGAGGCCATTATTGATAGCATAATGGTTAAAACCAAGGGCATAACAACAACAAGGCTAATGAAAACCTCCATTAAAACAGCCATAGAATTCATAACCTCTTTAACTTTAGCTTCCCTATTTCTTAGGAGATTCATAAATTCTGATTCCAGAAACTCATTTAGTCCCTTACCTGTTTCTACAATTCCTGCTAAGCTTTCAAGTAGCGAAGAAAAGACTGTAGAGGGAGTTTTTCTTGATTCGTCCATAAGCATCCTCGCAGTATCTTGACCTAAAATAAATATTCTCCTAAGCATTCTAATAGCCGGTTCCTCTATACCAAATAATTTTCCCTTTTCAGCTAGTTTTGCTATTATACTTTCCATATTTCTTCCAGCATATGATAGTACAGCCATATACGATACTATGTATGGAAGTCTGGTTTCTAAAAGCTCAAGCTTGCTTTTAGCTTTAAAAACGGGCAAATATATTAGCAATGCTAGGGTTAAGGTGGATACTATCAGAGAGAGGATTATAGAGGCTACTATACTAAACAACACATTAATTCCTAGTATGTATACATGGAAAACATACGTTAACGGTAGTGATAGCGAGAATGAAAGTATAGTAATAAACACTATCGTAGCTACATATCTGCGTAAAGATATTTTAAAACCTGAGTACGTTAAGTACGGGTCAAGCCAGCTTAAATTTTTGAGAGCAATGTTGTATATGCTCTTACCTTTAAATACCCTATAGGCTAGGTGAGATATCCCCATTTACTCTATCCTCCTAAGTTCTGATTCTGCATGTCTATAAGTTTCTTCGGGATCTTGGTAGTATTTTCTCAGAACATCGGCTACTTCGGAGAACCTTACCATGTTCTTTTGCTCCATCCATTTAAGGACAACTTTTCTTCTCTCGAAGTCCTTATATATTTCGCTTAAAGGTAAACCTCTGTTTGTTGCTATGTGTTCGAATGCGTAGCTTCTACCAGCGAACTTCCAGGAATCTGTTACAGGGTCCCAGGCATATACTTCATTTAATATTACTTCCTTAGTCGCTGTGTCTATGCCTACAGTTTCTACAACTCTTAAGACCCTCCTCATTATTTCTCCTCTAACCTTAACCCTGCCCATGTGTACGAAAGCCTTAATTAACGGTATTAGAACTCTAGGAATATTCATTGGCTCGTTTTCTAGCCTTGAAATGACTGCTTGAACGCTTTCACCATGTATTGTTGTTAATCCTCCATGGCCTACAGCCATTGCTTGGAAGAACGTGTATGCTTCTCTACCTCTAATTTCACCGACGATAATATATTCGGGTCTTTGCCTTAACGCACTTTTCAGAAGCTCAAATAACGTTATGTCTTCTACGCCTGGCTCAAAACTCGGCCTTACAGTCATGGGAACCCAGTTTTCATGCGGAAGTCTTAGTTCCGGTGTTTCCTCTATTGTAACTATTTTTGCTTCAGGCCTTATCATCATGGCAATAGCGTTTAGCAATGTTGTTTTTCCTGAAGCCATAGGGCCTAAAACCATGAAGCTCATCACATTATCTATTAAAAGCCATAGGTATGCAGCTACATCAGTACTTAGTGTGTTAAATTTCAATAGGTTAATTACCGTGTATGGTTCAATACTGTATTTTCTAATAGTGAACGTGCTTCCTCTACGGGAAACTTCTTTCAACGTTAAATGTGCTCTAAAACCTTCAGGAGGTAGCGGTCCTTCAACTATTGGTCTAGCATAAGTTATACTCTGACCTGCTCGGAAAGCCAATCTTCTTATAAAGCTTTCTAGTTCCTCAGGATTCTCAAACACAACATTTGTTGGCATCCATTCAAAGTCCCTATGATAAACATATACTGGTATGCCATAACCATCGCAAACAATATCTTCAACGTAAGGATCTCTGTACATAGGATCTATTTTACCATATCCTACAAGGTCTCTTATTATGTAGTACTTAATTTTATTTATGGATTCTTTTTGAAGCTTAATTTTGAACTCTTTTACAATTTTATCTATGGTTTCCGATAGTGCCTCTGAAGCTTTCTTATAATCTCTTAACGCTGTTATAGGTATTCTCGCTTCTTCAAGTATTAGCTCCTTTATCTCTTTGTAGTACATCTTCTCTTCAGGAACAAGATATGGTTCTAGAACACTGTATCTTAAAATTCCTTTCTCATCAACATATATTATTACATATGCGTATGGCGGGTTTACAGCATAAATGTTCTTTACAAGGACTCTTTTCTTCGGTTTTTCCTTTTTCACCTCTGCAGGGATAGTTTTGGCTACGGCTTTTTCCTTCCCTAAACTGGTATCTGAACTATTGTTCAATTTTCTCTTTATCTTCTCTAAAATACCCATTCAGTTTCCCTAAAACATTTCTTTCTAACTATTCCAAGTATATTTAAAATTGACTGCTTTAAAGTAAATTTTGCTATAGCAGGTATTTTCGCCCTATTTACACCTAGATTAGTACGGTACTTTCCTAAGCTGTTCTATTCTCACTCCTTGTGCTCCTATGGAGTATGTTACTATGAGGCTTTTTTTAGGCATTTTCTTGTGCTTCTTAAATAGCATTAAATACCTTACTTCAGTACCGATAATACTTACCTTAAGTTCAACTATTACGTCAAACAATCTTTCCATGACCAATAATACATCATCTCTTATTACATTAGGAGTTACTTGTAAAAATATACATGTATTCCATGTTTTTGCGTAGTGCTTTAGTTTCATAATACCTTCGTACGACATTTCTGCTAACGATGATGCGTCAATTATTATTACGGACTTTGATAATTCTTTGTTAAGTATATTCCACAGTTCGTCAATATTAGCTGCAGAATAGTATTCCCACAAGTATTCCCTTTCAGCGGTCCGTATGTCTAAACCCACGTTTATTGCTGCTTCTCTATAATCTTCCACATCGTCTCCTAGAACAATATATGTTACTCTCATACCAGCCTTAGAAATACTATACCCTATTCTATGTAGGAGAAGGTAGGGATAAGTATTTGGTGAACCTTCAACTAGTATAGTTGTTCCCGGTTTTAATGTGCCCAAATACTCGTCTAGAACGGGTATACCTAGCCTTATAGGTCTCTCCAATAGGTACACCCTTCAGATACCTAGCTATTGTGTTTTAACTTAGCAAAATATATATTGTTACAGATACTATACGACTATTAAAATTCTTTAAAAGGGAAAAAGAAAAGAGTATTATGTTCTTTTTATTTTACTTCTACGTTGCCCGAGCTACGTTTACTCGATAAGCTTTACTCTAAGCAGTTCTTTAATGATGAAATTCACAGGTTCTTCAAGGTCTTCTCTTTTAATCCCTGTAGCATCAGCTACCTTATCTATTATCTCATTAACTGTTAATTCTCCGCTACATAGAAGCCATATGTAAAATGCCGCGGGGTTTAGCGTATAAGCGTGATCCTCATCTAAACTAATAATGTATCCTTCGTCGCTTCTTCCTACAGGTGTTCCTCTTCTCACAGGTTTTTTACCTAAAATTTCTTCCGTCATTATTACTCCCTTCGCCCACCTTTTCTACCGAATTTTTTAAATGACATTCTCTTGTAGGGGCGTCTAGAGGTTTCAGCTTTAGGAGAGTTTTCCGGGATTTTATTAGAGGCTACAACTTCGCTGTCATCAAGTCTTACTATTTCCCCTTGTTTCCCTATGTTTAGTTGAGCTACTCCTCTAAATGCTGTGACGAATGCTTTTTTAAGTCTAATAACTTCTCCCGCCTCAATACTACCAGCTTTCCGACCCCAAAGGGTCATTCTTGTTCTTCCGGTTTCATCGCCTACAAGTGCTTCCGATATTACTCTAGAACCTTTTCTTGTCTGGATAACCTTAGGTTTACTTGCCTCTAGAACTCTTACCTTTATTGTTATGTTGTCCATTCCAGGTTTGAGGTCCTTAATTTTTACTTCTTTACCCAAATGTTTTCCACTCTTTCACACTTAGCGTCCCAGCAAGAAATCGTAAACGATTTCTTGCGGGACAAGTCCCATTTATAGGCCGTATTATATAAACTTTATCCCGTAAGAAATGCTATATATAAGCCAGCTACTTCAACAGGCAGTGTTAGTATCAGTAATTGCCAAATTATTTGTTTTAATATGTCGCTTTCTGCTCCAGCAGCTTTTGCGAAGAAAATTTTGTTTATTATTGCCGAGCCTGTAGCTAGGAGAGCTGCTGCAAGAGCTGTATTTACTGCTATTTTCTTTGCTGATAAGAGGGAAAACACTGTGAAGATGAGGGCTTCAGCACTTACAAGCCCTCCGAAAATTGATGAAACTATTACTCCATGTTCTCCAAAGGCGAAGGTAGCGTACGTTACTATTATGAGCATTGCTGTAAATATTAGGAGAGCTCTTAGGGCTATGGAGTAACTTATAGGCTTAGCTATTTCCATGCCTTTAATTTTCTCCTCGGAAATAGGTATTGGTGCTGCAAATGCCAGCTTAACCATAAAGTATCCTTCAAGAGCGGATATTAGGAACGCTATGGCGAAAATCATGAAAGAAACTTCACCGAATATTATATATCCTACAGTAACAGCTAACATTACGAGAGTTAACATAATATTTCTAAAAACCATAGCCGTAGAAGCTATTATTATACTTCCAGAAACTATAGAGTTAGGAATCCTCAGATGCTTTCTTAGTTTAATTATACTTACAACTGCTGCTTCGCTGTGGACTAGTCCTCCGAAGAATGAGAAGTACTCTATTGCTTTAGGCCCTTTGATCTTCACTAGAAAGTATCCTAGCAATGAGAAAACTAAAATAACAACGAAGAATA
>CAZBXI010000037.1:0-15610 GCA_964496035.1 uncultured Desulfurococcales archaeon | reverse complement strand
CCTTATATAATTTAGATAGTATTTTTACTTTCGAGGTGCATAATTGTGAGCATTACTTATGCTGAGCTTGGTGAATTAAAGAAGGGTAGCTTCATAGTAATTGATGGAGAACCTTGTAGAATAGTTGAAATAACTAGGGCAAAGGTAGGTAAGCACGGTTCAGCAAAAGCTCACGTTGTTGCTATAGGTTTCTTCACAGGAACAAAAAGAACACTTGTAGCACCAGTAAGTCACAGAGTTGAAGTACCTATCATAGAGAAACGTGTAGGCCAAATACTAGCCGATCTTGGAGAGACATTGCAAATAATGGACCTTGAAACCTATGAGACTATAGAAGTAGAGAAACCCAAGGAAGAAGACTTAGTGGAAAAACTGAAACCAGGTGTTGAGGTAGAATACTGGTTAGTAATGGGTAGAGCTAAAATTATGAGAGTAAGGTAAACCTAGTCCTCGTAAAATTAAAAACCCCCGATGATTGAAACAATATTATCTGATAAGATGAAGAACCCTATGAGTGCTGAGGGTTTCAATCTAAACTAGGTGTTTACCAGTAATGCTTGAAGAATTAAGAAAAGCATTAAGAAAATTCATAGGTAGCACTAAATCCTATGAGAGAGCTGTAGACGACTTCATAAGAGACTTGCAAAGAGTACTAATAAGAGCCGATGTAAATGTTAGAGTAGTATTTAATTTAAGTAAGAAAATCAGAGAAAGAGCTTTAAAAGAAGAACCGCCACCAGGAGTTTTGAGAAGAGACTGGTTCATAAAAATAGTTTACGAGGAACTCACTAAGCTTTTTGGCGGAGAAAAAGAACCCAAAATAGATATTGAAAAGAAACCATATGTCCTAATGCTTGTAGGTATTCAGGGTAGCGGTAAAACGACTAGCGCCGCTAAACTAGCCTTATTCTATAAGCGTAAAGGATACAGAGTGGGTCTTGTCTGCGCAGACACATTTAGGCCAGCAGCATATGAGCAACTAAAACAGTTAGGAAGTAAAATAGGTGTCGAAGTTTACGGCAACCCGGAGGCAAAGGACTCCATTAAGTTAGCTCTTGAAGGAGTAAAATACTTCAAAAGCAAGGGGTATGACCTAATAATAATCGACACAGCCGGTAGACACAAAGAGGAAAAAGGCCTTCTTGAAGAAATGAAGAAAATAGCTGAAAAAGTAAAGCCGAATGAAATAATGTTGGTCTTGGATGCAACAATAGGCCAGCAAGCCCTACCTCAAGCTAAAGCATTCCATGAAACAACGCCTATAGGATCAATAATGGTAGCAAAGCTTGACGGTACAGCTAAAGGAGGCGGAGCAATATCAGCCGTAGTAGCTACAGGAGCTAAAATAAAATTCATAGGTACAGGAGAAGACGTAAGAGAAATAGAGGTATTTAACCCGCCATCCTTTGTTTCCAGAATTCTAGGTTTAGGCGATATAAAAGGGCTTGTTGAGAGGATAAGGCAAATAGAGGAAAGAGAGGAACTAGAGAAACGCCAAATGAAAATACTAGCAACAGGAAAAATAACTATGAGAGATATATACCAGCAAATAAAAGCCCTAAGAAAAATGGGGCCTCTTTCTAAAATAATTCAATTAATACCGGGCATGGGACTTACACTGCCTTTAGACTCACAACAAATAAAGTTAACGGAGGAAAAAATGGAGAAATGGCTTGCAATAATACAATCCATGACATACGATGAACTTGAAAAACCGGAAAAAATAGATAAGTCAAGGATTAAACGCATAGCAATAGGCTCGGGAACATCAGTTGACGATGTTAAAGAACTGCTGACGTATTATAAAATGATGAATAAAATGCTTAAGCAGTTTAAAAGAAGGAAAGGTATTTTCAGACACTTTCTTAAGTTCCAATAGAGGTAAAGCATAATATCATGATCAATAGATTTTTCGTTACATGCTACCCTAGTATGTATTGGGTTCTTGAAAACATACAATCACTGGTTTTCCAGATAAACTCAGCTCTACTGATATCTCATGGCATACGGAGAGATACAGTCCTTGCAGTAGTGTTGAAATCCGAAGAGAAAACAATACTGTTCAACGGAAAATACTTAAGGAATTATAGACCCGATTTGCAAAGCGCCTCAGGATTAATACTTAAAGTTATATTGTCAAGGGACGGGAAAGGGGAAGGTATAAAAATTATATCCCTTAGGAAACTTAAGAGGAAACTTAGTGAAATATCAAAAATATTCATTCTTGAACCGCGAGCTAAACCTCTAAGTGAACACTTTAAGAACCTACCAGCAGTATTTATAATGCCTTCTAATATAAAGTATGGCTGCCTAGAAAAAATGAGAATACGCGGAAATAAGGTATCTATACCCAACATAGAATGTTTTGAAGATCACCACATTATTACAATAATACATAACATTGCAGATAGGAGGTTTGAACATGGGTGAAAAACTAACGGATATTATTGTAAAGGCTTTGGAAATATGTAGAGAAATACCTTTATGCGATAGATGTTTAGGGAGAGTGTTTTCTACGTATGGTGTTGGTTTATCGAATAAGCTAAGAGGATTATCGATAAAAACAATAATCGCAATGACCATGCCTTACGTTGTTAAGGAAATAGCTGTTGAAGACATTAAGAAAATAGCTGAAAATATAAAGTTTCCACCAATTATTGAAGTCCTTAAAAAAATGGGCATCCAAGTAAAATACGTAAAGAAACCCTGCTATATATGCAACGACCTACTGGACGACATTATTGAAAAATATACCAAGGAAATACTTAAAGAGAGTCTAAATTACGAATTCGAAAACTTTCTCATAGGGGTGCATCTACCGAGCGAGATAATTTCCAAAGAGGAGAACATACTCAGAGAATTTAAAGTAGAAACTTATGAATCAATAAAAAACGAAATCAAGAGAGAAATAGGTAAGAGGGTAAAGGAAAAACTAAATATTGAACCGGAGTTTCAAGAACCTGACATAGTCTTCTTGGTAAATTTAGCTGAAGGCAAGTTAAGCATTAATGTAAAGCCGTTATTCATTATTGGAAAGTATGTGAAACTAGGTAGGAGAATAAGTCAAATAAAATGGCTTATATGGAATGGAGAGAAATATAGGTTAAAGTATGAACTCTCCATAGAAGGTTGTTTTCAGACAATAGCTGAAACATTCAAAGCAGAGAAAGCCATACTCCATGCTGCCGGAAGAGAAGACGTTGACGTAAGAATGCTTGGACATGGTAGACCCATGATTGTTGAACTTAAGAAACCTAAACTCAGGAAGACATTCAAGGAAAGGCTAATGGAAGCTCAAAATAAGGTCCGCGAAGTAAGTGAAGGCTATGTTCTAGTTTTTCTCAAAGGAAAAACCTCTAAAGACTTAGTTAAAGAAATTAAAGAGCAAGCAAAGAACCATGTAAAAACGTATAGAGCCTTAATCATATCTGAAGACAGAATTGAGAAACATGATCTTGAAGTACTAGAAGACACTTTCAATAACGTACTAGTTTCCCAAAGAACACCTACAAGGGTTTTACGAAGAAGACCCGATATCCTAAGAGAGAAAATGGTTTACAAGGTGGCCACGAGAAAAGTATGTGAAAACATTTTTGAAGCTATAATAAAATGTCAAGGAGGCTTATATGTGAAAGAGTTAATAAATGGGGATCAAGGAAGAACAAACCCAAGTTTCTCATCAGTAGTAGGAAAGAACTTGAAGTGTTTGGAACTAGACGTACTCGGCATTAGTGCTTCAACGCGAGAGTGAACATAGACAAAAATAAATATCTCTGATTCTTTCATAAATACACTAGCAAACAACATTAGCATCTGCAAGGTTTAAGAAAATGGTTAAAGCACCTAAAGGTTATAGGCATAGAACAAGAAAGTTACTAAAGAAGTCGATAAGGGAAAAAGGTGCTATTCCACCACTTAGTAGGTTAATGATAGAATATAAAGTTGGAGATAAAGTACATATAAAGATAAATCCTTCAATAGCAGCAGGTATGCCTCATAGAAGATACCACGGAAAAACAGGAACAATAATAGGTGTGCGCGGTAAAGCATACATAGTTGAAGTATATCTAGGGGATAAGAGAAAAGTACTATTTGTCAGGCCTGAACACTTAGTTCCAGCTAAACATTGAAAGACTTAATTAATTGGAACTTAGGTGTAAGCTATGGTCAAAAAAGTTCTTTCTTCAAAACCTCTCCCTTTAGCTGAAGTTAAGGAAATTATTAAAGAACGCCTAGAAGAAGGTGAAGGACTAGATATTCAACGAACAACCTTAAGTTACTTAGAAAGGTTCGTTAAGTGTAATAGTGAAACAGTGAATGAGATACTGAAAGAACTCAAAGAGAAATTTAATTTAAGCGATGAAATATGCGTAATGCTTGTCAATATAGTACCTCAAACAGTAGAAGAGGTCAGAACAATTTTAGCTACGGAAGAAATAACGCTAACAACAGAGGAAATTAACAAGATAATAGAAATATTAGCAAAATGCATTAAAGAGGAATAACACGGACATTAAAAGCACAGTATTACAGCTCTTCACGTATGATGTAATAATTGTTAAAATACGTGTTTTCCCATATTTTAAATAGCTACTAAACAGGCTATCTCTCAGCAAATATTGGTGTTTAGAGTGTTTAGGGCTAAGCAACAAAGTAGGCAAAGGAAAGTAGAGTTAATGGAAGACTACGCTTACATTCTAGACTATCTTCCTTCAGGAAACCCTATAGACGTGCATACTGAACATCGAAACAAGCCCATAGCCCAAGCTGTTGGTGAAGACTACTTTATGCTTCTGGAACTAGCACCTAAAAGAGGAGTCAATTTAACACCGGGAGAAAGAGTTTACATAGGTAGAGGATTTAGAGATAAAATAGCATTCATATATTGTAGAATAGACTATAACGCTCTTACATCCTTCGCTAAAGACATGTTACCTCAGATTGTTGAAAAAATAGTTACTGAAAGAGAAAAAGTATTTGTAGAAATATTTAACATAGCTCAGCCAATAACAATAAAGCTACATGCACTAGAACTAATACCAACTATAGGTAAAAAACATTTAAGAATAATACTTGAGGAAAGACGGAAGAAACCCTTTGAAAGTTATAAAGACCTCGTAGAGAGAGGCAAAATATCTAACCCTGTTAAGCTTCTTACAGAGAGAATACTTAAGGAGCTTATGGGCCGTGAAAAATACTATTTGTTTGTTAAGCCAATATCTACTTCAGGAACAATATATTTAGGTTATTTACCGAGGATGTACGCTATAGCTTCTTCCAGAGAAACCAGGTGAAAAACTACTTGTTTCTTACGATTTCTCGAAGAGCTCTTCTAGCCTATACGTTAAATGTTTTAAGAACGTACAATATAAGGCCGAAAAAGAGACTAAGTCAAAATTTCGTTATAGATCCTAGTCTTATAGGTAAAATACTAACGAGGATAAAGAATTGTAATTATCGTAAAGTGTTAGAAATTGGAGGAGGTATAGGTACATTAACTCTGCTTCTCTCGAATGTAGCAGAAGAGGTAGTTACAGTAGAAGTGGATAAAAAGCTTGTTACTGTACTGGAAAAAGAAGTCGCTTCCAAAAGAAGTAACGTTAAAATAGTACATGGAGATATCCTCAAGGTTTATAAGGAGCTTAGTTCTTTCGACGCTGTAGTTTCAAACATACCATATCATATATCGTCTAAAGTACTATTCATTTTAACCGAAATGGCATTTAGAGAAGCGCTCTTAACTTTTCAAAAAGAGTTCGCTGATAGACTTCTAGCTAAGCCTGATGAAGCTGACTACGGTAGATTAACAGTTATGGCTAACTTCTACTTTGACATAGAGTATTTAGGTACATACCCTCCAACCTCCTTCTATCCTCCACCCAAAGTTTATTCAACATTGATTTCTCTAAAAAAGAAAACAATACACATAGATGTACCCTTAGAGTTTTTCCAAGATACCGTAAGGAAGCTTTTCACACTAAAAAATAGAACATTAAGAACTGTTCTTAAAAACTTAATACCTGCAGACAAATATACATCGGAGTTGCCAAGTGAATTGAAGAAGTACATGAAACGTAGGGTAAGAAGCTTAAGCTTAGGTGAGCTAATTGAAATTACCTCAATACTGTATAAACATGTTAAAGGAAGCTAAGTTAAAGCTAGAAATATATGGGGTTAAAGTATACGTGCATCCTGAAGTATATGCTCCATCAGATGACACGTATCTACTTCTAGAAGCCTTAAGTATACCAAAAAACAGTATGTTCCTAGATATGGGCTCAGGTACAGGGATAATAGGAATATACGCAGCACTGCAAGGTGCTTCCTTCGTACTCTCCATAGATGTAAACCCTAAAGCATCCCTCATAACGCAATGTAATGCATATTTAAATGGTGTTTCAAACATTGTAAACCCCGTAAACGCATCGCTTTTTGAGACGCTAAGAAAGGACATGCTGTTCGACGTAATAGCATTTAATCCCCCATATTTACCAGTGAAGGATGAAGACATTCTCGGAAAAGCGTGGTCTGGAGGAAAGCTCGGAAGAGAAGTTATAGATGACTTCTTAAATAACGTTAATAATTACCTGAAAGATGACGGTATACTGTTTCTTGTTCAATCCTCTCTCTCAAACCCCCGTAAAACCATAGAGTTTCTAAAAAGGCAAGAGTTTAAAGTTGAAATAGTTAAAAGTAGAAGGTTTTTCTTTGAAGAAATACTAGTCATTAAAGCGCATAGGAGAAGGTAAAGTGGTTGACATTAGGGTAGTTCTCGTAGAACCAGAAGGAGAAATAAATGTGGGTTTAATAGCTAGGGTTATGAAGAACTTCGGCTTCAGAGACCTTGTCATAGTTAATCCCAAATTCCCCCTAGAGAAGGCAAAGAAGTACGCATCCCATGGCATAGATGTGTTAAGCGAAGCTAAAGTAGTTAAATCATTAGATGAGGCACTAAAAGGAGCCTCGCTTATTGTCGTAACTTCATGTAAAGCAAGCTCAGGAGATGATATTTTAAGAACACCACTAACGTTAAAGGAGTTTGCTGAGAAAATAGCTAACTATGATGGAGTAGTTGCTATAGTATTTGGTAGGGAAAGTGTAGGACTTAGAAGAGAAGAGATAAAGAGAGGGGATGTATTGTTAACCATACCTGCTTCACCAGAATATCCTTCACTAAACCTATCACATGCTGTAGCAATAGTACTTTACGAAATATTTTCAAAACTGAGTAAGGGTCATATACCTGAACTTCAGCTTCCAAAGCCAGATGAAACTGAGATTCTCCATAGAAAAATGGAGGAAGCTGTAAAATCACTAAGCATGCCCGAGCATAAGAAGAAAAAGACTATTATAACTCTTAAAAAAGTTCTTGGAAGATCCGTTCTTACAGCCCATGAAGCACACGTCCTAATAGGTTTCTTTAGAAAAATATGTTTGAAAAGGATGAAGAAAAGTGAAGCTACTAATAACAACTAATCCTGGTTTAGAAGACATAACAGTTGATGAGCTTGTTTCCCTATTAAACTTAAATCTTAGTAGGCAACGTTTAGGTATTAACATACCGGTTAAAGGGAGGATAATTGTAGACATACCAGCTAATTTTGATATCGATAAACTCTACATGCTTGCAATGCAGTTTAAGTCCGTACATAAGGTATCAGTTTTGCTTTCTGAAGGGAACATCTCTAAGGACATGAAAGGTCTAAAGGAAATTTATGAGATAACATTAAATGCGGAAATAAGCAGTCTACTTAATGAGAACATATCATTCGCGATAAGAGCTGAAAGAATAGGTAAGCACGAGTTCACATCAATAGATGTAGCAAAATATGCTGGACAAGCAATAGTAGATTTAACTAAGAAAAGGTTCGAGACTAGAGCTCCAGTAAATTTAGATTATCCTGCAGTAATTTTCGATGCTCTCGTTATAGACGATAAGTACTACTTGGCTTTAAGAATAAGTGGTGAAGAGTCCCTCCATAAAAGAGGCTATAGGGTCTACGATCATCCAGCAGCATTGAAACCAACCATAGCCTATAGCATGTTGAAAATAGCTGAGCTAAAGAATGGCGAAACGCTACTTGATCCAATGTGTGGTGGAGGAACAATAGTTATTGAAGCAGCACGTAATTACAAGCTAAGGAACATATACTGTATGGATATTTCACCTAAACACCTTAAAGGAGCTATAATGAATGCCATAGCATCAAGTACATTAGGCAAAATAAACTTCATACTCGGAGATGCTAGAAAAATTAATGAGTACATTAAAGAACCCATTGATGCTATAGTAACGAACCCACCATACGGTATAAGGATGCTAAGGTATGAATATTTAAGGACACTGTACGCAGACTTCCTAAGGTCCTCACAAAGCATTCTCAGCAGTAAAGGTAGAATAATTGTCATAACCTCCGAGTACATTCTTTTTAAGAAGGAAGCAGAAAAACTAGGCTACAAAATAGCTCATGCTAGGAAAGTACTTCACGGAAACCTAGAAGTTGAAATAATAAAAATAGCTCCTAAATAGGGAGGAAAAGGTTTAAAACACTTAGTAACGTGTGTAAGTTAAGTGAAGACAAGTTAGAATAGAGGGTAATGAAAAATGCCGCTAAGACCAGCAAGATGCTACACACACTTTTCAGGACCACCCTATACTAGGAAGGAGTATATTCCAGGTGTTCCCCCACCAAAAATAAGCAAGTTTGAAATGGGTAATCCTAAAGGAGACTATGACTTAATAGTGGAACTTGTAGCTAAGGAGGCAGGGCAAGTAAGGCACAATGCTCTCGAAGCAGCAAGAGTAATGACGCATAAGTATTTAAGCACAACAGTAGGTGAAGGAAACTATTTCTTTAAAGTAAGGGTGTACCCGCACCACGTGTTAAGAGAAAACAAGATGATGGCCTTTGCCGGTGCTGACAGACTTCAAGATGGTATGAGACAAGCATTTGGCAAACCTATTGGAACAGCTGCTAGAGTTTACCCTAAGCAAGCAGTACTTGAAGTTAGAATTAAGAAAGAACACTTAGATAAGGCATTAGAAGCTCTTAGGAGAGGAGCTTCAAAACTACCGATAAAGACCTTCATTAAGGTAAGAAAGATAGGTGAATAATGGAGAAACAAAGTTTTTACGACTTTAAAATAGGAACTATAATTAGGTTTATTAAGAAAAGAAAAGCTAAAAAAGTACTTATACAAGCACCTGATGGGTTAAAACAGCTCTTCCTCCCATATCTTAAAGAGCTTAGAAGGGAATTACCAAACGTAGAGTTCATTATTTCAGGAGACCCTGCGTATGGAAGCTGTTTTCTAGCTGAAATAGAAGCAAAAAGGGTAAACGCGGATCTCATAGTCCACATAGGCCACACAGAATACTATAAAGCATCTATACCTACAATATACGTTGAAGCTTTCAGTGAACTAACCTTAACAGGAACACTAGCTGAAAAACTACTAAACCGCATTAAAGATTTAAACGTTAAGAACATTGGACTATGTAGTGTTCTTCAACATGTAAAGTGCATTGAACATGTGAAGAAACTTCTTGAAAATAATGGATATAAAGTATACATAGGCAAACACGGCCCGTACACTAAATACAATGGCCAGGTAGTTGGATGCGATTACATAAGCGCATTATCGGTAAATGATAATGTAGACTTACACCTAATAATTTCAGGAGGACTATTTCACCCCATAGGATTAGGCTTAGCTACATTGAAACCTGTAATAAAATTAGATCTCTACGAAGAAAAAGTAGTAAATTTGACAAAGGATGTTAAGAAAGTTCTTCGAAAAAGATACTGGAGGATAATGAATTCACTAAACGCGGAAAAATTCGGTATAATAGTGGGAATGAGGAAGGGGCAGTATAGACCAAGTTTAGTGAGCTCTATTGAGGAATTAATAAGGAGGAGAAGAGGAAAAAGTACTAGAATAGTTATGGACATTATTACAGAGGAACGATTATTGAACTTTAGTAATGATTTCGATGCCTACATCGTTACCTCATGCCCTAGGGTTCCAATAGACGATTTAGGAGAATTTAAAAAACCTATTCTAACACCCGGTGAAGCGTACATGGCTTTAACAGGGAAATTAGAAAAATACATATTTCCATGGTGATGAGAGATCAGAAAAGTAGATATTGAGAAGATTATTGAAAAAATACCTCCCCATCCTCATCCTGATACTAGGCTTGAACAGTATGTAACACCAGGCAGTATAGTGGCTGAAATACTTTGGGAAGCTTTACTTACAGGTAACATAGTAGGCAAAACCGTTATTGACCTAGGCTGCGGAACAGGAAGATTTGCAATAGCTGCTGCAATTCTTGGAGCAAAACATGTAATATGCCTCGATATAGATCATTCGGCTTTAGACATAGCTAAGAAATGTGCTTTAGAAATGAAAGTTGATGACATTATAGACTTTGTTAGAGCTTGGGTCCCCCATGTGCACTTTATAAATGTAGATACTGTAATTCAAAATCCACCTTTCGGTGTTTGGAGAAAACATGCAGATTTAATATTTTTAACAACAGCATTTGATTTAAAACCCAAGACAATATACTCCATACACAAAGCTAATCCTCGGAGCAGAAAAGTAATTATGAGAGAAGCTGAGAATAGAAATTATGGAACTAAGATAATATCGAGAAAACGTTTCCTAATACCCCCCTTCATGAAACATCATTATAAGAGAAAACATTATGTGCTTATTGAAATTTTTAAGTTTGAATTAAAAGATAAAATATAGTGAACAGCAGCAACGCTAATGATCACAGTATAAACGATGTAATATCAAATAGGCTAAAAACTAATACCTAGGTGGCAAGTCATGGACGGTAGTAATAGTGCAAAGTTTCCTTCGGGAAAAGTGGTATTTCCCGGGGAGAAGCTTTGTGTTCTTGAAGAGTTCATGCCGGGAGAGGGAACATTCGAAGTAAATGGAAATGTATATTCTAAGTTTGTTGGTAGAGTTCTATACGACTTTGTCTCAAGAAAGGTAACAGTAATACCTCTTAGAAAAACCGTAAACATCCCTAAGCAAGGAATGATAATATATGCTGTTGTTTCAACAACAAAAGACGATGTAGCGTTCACTAAGATCTTTAGTACAGAGAAGGGAACAGTGTTTTCAGGAACGTTTACCGGGATACTGCATGTTTCACAAATAAGTAACAACTACGTAAAGGTAGTAACTGACGCTATAAAGGTAGGAGATATTGTTAAAGCGAAAGTCTTAACTCCATGGAACCCATTTCAGCTAACAACTAAAGGCACCAAACTAGGAGTAATATATGCCCTTTGCTCAAAATGCGGAACTCCTTTAGTGAAAAAGAGAACAAAACTCCAATGCCCCCATTGTGGAAACATTGAATCGAGAAAAATTTCAAGCGATTACCTACTAAGTGGTGGAAGAAGAATTTGAAGAAAAGAGAATTAAGAATAACTATAGAAAACGATGAGCTAAGAGAGGAATTTCTCAATAAACTTCTTGAAGAATTGAAAATAGACTATGTTAAAGTAGATGTAAAAGGAAAGTCCATAATTATAACGCTTTACGGAACAAAAGATGTGATAAATTACAACTGGAATATAATTAAAAGACTAAGAAAAGAAGTAACATACATACACATGTTAAAGCAACCTTCAAAAATTAAGAGGTATTTGCATAGTTTTTTACAGAAACTATCTAAAACAACGTTTCCTCTAGAAGTACTAGAGGTGGTGCTTAAGGGTAAGAAATTCTACGCTAAAATCGTAGATGATGAAGTACTAGAAACTAATGCATCTTTGGATGAAGTACTAGAACTAGCTAAAGACATTGGAAAGAACATTCAAGAACTAAGGCTAATAACTAAAAGTAGTGCAGCGAAGAAATTTCTAGCATCGGTGATGACAATATTGAACTTGGATTCCGAAGAAGCAAAAGATTTAAGCTTGAAGCTTAACATAGCGGAGGAGGATGAACTAGGTTTTATAAGACTAACTAAGGAATGGAAAGAGGCAGTAAGGGAAGTACTTAAAGTCTTTGAAGGAAAAGAAATAAAAAGCTAATGTTCATAAACACTACGTGCATAGACAGGTGTAAGTATTGAAGCTTAGAGTTCTAAAACAGACGGAGAAAAGACTAGAACTTGAGGTTGAAGGTGAAGATCACTCACTACTAAACCTACTTACTAAGACTATGCTAAAACTAGACCACGTAAAACTTGCTGCCTACAGAATAGATCACCCATTAGTTGGTAAACCTGTAATCATTGTAGAAACGGATGGCAAGATCTCCCCTGCGGAAGCTATAAAGGAAGGTCTGGAGGAAATTAAAAAACTAAGCAAAGAATTCATAGAAAAATTTGAAACTGCTTTAGGATCAAGTAGCGAATAAGTGGATAGACTTATGCCAGAATTGAAAAGAGAAACAAGAATAGGTCTAGTTATTATAAGGAAAATAAACGGGAAGAAAATAGCATTACTTCTTGTTCTCAGAGGTAAAATAATTGAAGGATTTTCAGTAACATTATTTAAAACTCTCTTTGAATTAGCCGCATCAATACTATCTACAAAATACTATGGCGAATTAAGATATGTAATACTACTACCATTAAATATGGTAATAAACGAAATAGATGACATGTTTCTTAGAGTACTAAAACCCCTAATAGTGATTAACAGTAATTTTGAACTAGAAAAATATGTTGGTATTCACGCAGACTCATGTCAGATAATAATAAATCATTTTATAAAACATATAGACCATGAAATAATAAACTTCTCACTTAAATTAATTAACGAAATCTCCTCACTATTAAGGTTACTTGAGGAAAAACAATGTCGCAACGGGAGTTAGCTAAAATACACATCGAAGTACTAATTAGGCTTGCAGAGAAGGTAGAGAAGGATCTTAAAGAAGCATATGAAAGAATTCCAGCATATTTTTCAGCAAAACCTTACATCCATAGAGCCTTAAGGAACGTAGAGAATATGAGGAAAATAATTAGAGAACTCGATAGCTTTATTAGCTCACATAAGGGTTAAGATTAATAATGGAGGGTTAACTTATGAGTAAAGTAATATTTTCCGACGCTAGAGCATGGAGATATTTAATGACAGCAATAGGCAAAATAATTGAGGAAGGTACATTAAGGTTTACTAGTGAAGGTGTTACGCTAAGGGCTATGGACCCATCACATATAATTATGGTTGATTTGAATATGCCTAAAGCGGTTTTTGAAGAATATGATGTAACAAAAGAGGAAAAAGTAGGCATAAACTTTAACGATTTCGTTAAAATCCTGAGAAGAGCAACTAAAAACGATAAATTAGGTTTAGAGCTAAAGGAGGGAAAAATAGCCATAATATTTCTAGGTGCTTCTGAAAGAACGTTCGTTCTACCAACACTTAGTGTAAGCGAGGAAAAATTACCTGAACCTAAAATACCATTCAAAGCTTCTGTTAGAATAACAAGTACAACTTTTAGAGACATGTTGAAAGACATAGATCCCGTAGCAGAAACAATAAAGCTAGTGTGCGATGAAGGAGCATTGAAGGTTATAGGTAAAGGTAGTAGAGGAGAAGCAGAAGTTGTTCTAACCGAGGAAAGTGGGGCGTTAATAGATTTAAGTGTTGAAGAGAAAGCAGAAGCATCATACAGCATAGAATACTTCAAGAACATAGCGCCTGCTTCTCAAGCATCAGATACTGTAACAATAAGATTCGCAACAAATATGCCTTGCAGGTTAGATTTCGAACTAGCAGGAGAGGGAAGATTAACGTTCTACATTGCACCAAGAGTTGACTAAAAGTATGAATGAGAAAACTTCTGCCATCTTAGAATCTCTATTTAAATCATACTATATTAAAAATAAGCAAAGAATTTTTGAACCACCTAGGTTAAAAAACAGGGAATTTGCTTTTCAAACATTTAAAAGCGAGGGAATGATAAGGCATCTAGCATTCGAGAATATTGAGGAATTAAGAAAATACATTGTTAAGACCGTCCCTAAACATGCTTTTTACTCTACAGCAATATATGTACTGCCCTCAGCACATGATATGGATGAAAAAGGATGGATTAGCGCGGAATTAGTTTTCGACATAGATGCAGACCACCTTGACACAGCATGTAGAAATCAACACGATTTCTGGAAATGCTTAACATGCAGCTATCGTGGGAAAGGAAAACCTCCAGAAATATGTCCTAATTGCGGATCAAAAAACATTAAGTCATATACTTGGATATGTGAGAAATGCTTAGCCAAAGCTAAAGAGGAAACTCTAAAACTTATAGAAAACTTTCTTGTACCTGATTTTGGAATAAATCCGAGAGAAATTATGGTCGTGTTTACTGGTCATAGAGGTTTTCACATACATGTATCGAGTAAAGAATACGTTAAACTTTCCTCCGAGGAGAGAAGAGAAATCGTGGATTACATCAAAGCCTTAGGTTTAAGCATAGATAAACTCATACCGCCACGTAAAAGAAGTAAAGAAATCTTAGGGCTTGACGTTGATGAACCGGGTTGGAGAGGAAAAATAGCGAGAAAACTATATGATTTCCTAATAGAGCTTGAAGAGAGGAAAGACGAGATAAAAGACATTTTAGGCGAAAAGACGGTTGGTGAGCTTATCGAAAAACTAAACAAGATAATAGTTGAAATTATGGATAAACCTCCTAAATGGACTACGCTTTATAAAACCCTGGGTAGGAGGAAACTGAAAACCCTACTTGAAAAACTAGTTAGAGAGGAAAAATGCGAAGTAGACGAAAAAGTTACAATAGATACTAGAAGGCTAATAAGACTGCCCGGAACTTTACATGGAAAATCAGGTTTACCCGTAATAATACTAGACCTAGACGAGCTTGACGAGTTTATGTTAACTAGAGATTTATCCCCGTTTAAGGGAGAAGCTAAAGTAAAATTCATTGAGGAAACACCTAAAAATATGGAAGTACTTGGCGAGAAAATAGTGGGAAGGAAGGGAGAAAGCAAGAAAATAAGTTTGATAGCAGCAATATATCTTGCAGGAAAAGGACTAGTCGAAATAGAGGGTATTAAATGAAAGAGCTAATTCTGCTTTTAGCAAGAGAACAAGGAGGAAAAGAACCCGTCAAAATATCGTATAGAGACTATTTAAACATACTATCCGATATCAAAAAATCTACGCCATTAGATTTAGAGGTTAAGAAAATATACAATGCCTATGTAGAAAAATACGTTAATGAATTAGTAACTACTAGGATATTGAAAATTCTCAAAAACAAAAACATACCTAAAAATACCATAGACTCAGAGATACTCAAATCTCTAAATGCAATTATTAAAGTTTACACTGCTATTCTTCAAGGCAAGATACTGGTAAGTAATGATTACCGTATTCCGGTAAAAGTGTTGAAAAATTACATCTTAGACCAAACCATTGCTCGAGAGCTCAAGATCCCTCAAAAGCTTAAAAAGGGAGAAGTAGTACTCATGCCATTAAGAATTGCTTTACCATTACATATCCTAGGATTTGTTGAAGTAGAATTCTAAACCTAAAAATATATTTACTAGGTCAAAATTCTTAAATCACAGCTCAAGTAGACAAGTGTAAGGAGCGAGGAG
>CAZBXI010000036.1:6226-15756 GCA_964496035.1 uncultured Desulfurococcales archaeon | reverse complement strand
ACCCAAAACATAGAGAAGCAGAAAATGTTTTCAATAAATATTTAGGTAAACTTACTTTATCACCTTACAGTCTTGTCGAAATAGATTTACTGTTGAGATCAGGGAGCATTGTCGCTAGGGATGTTTACAGTTTCTGGGATGGTATAGGAAAAATGTTAATGCATTATCGTATTTCTATATTTCAGCCTAAGCCTAAATATCATAGTTTAGCCTACGATGTAAGGCTGAAACATAATCTTTCATATTTTGATAGTTTACATGCTGCTATAGCGTTGTGTGAAAAAGTTCCTATAATAAGCTATGATGCGATGTATAAACGGGTTAGAAATTTAACGTACTTGCATCCTTCAGATATTGTTTAGCTCTAAACTTCTGATATGTACTTCCCATATTCTCCGCTTTCTTCACCACCTATATCTGGTGTTTTCCATCCTTCAGGACATCCTTTACCTAGTCTTATAGGTTTCTTTAATTTACTCAGTAGCACTACTCTACTTGGTATGCTTTCTGAAACTATAGGATACCCTGTTTTTTCGGATATTAATTTAGCGAATGCTCTCACCTCTCCATGTCTTGGCATCGCACTTCTTGGAAGCCTTTTTGTTGAAGCTCCAACATGCATGTATGCTTTAACTTCGACATATGTTGGTTGGGCTAGCTCTACTAGTTTCGCGAAGCCTTCAGCATCTTTTCCACCCATATTAATGCCTTTCATTACTGTTATTCTCATTACTGTTGGACATGTGAAGCTTGGAAGTATTTCAAGAGTTTTTAATGATAGTTCCCAAAGTCTTGGAGCTAAAGGAACGTTTAATTTATTATACATCTCCTTATTCCAAGCTTCAAAGGAGACATATAGTTGGCTGGGTTCTTCATCAAGGTCTGCTAGGACATCAGGTCTGATAGCCCTAGTAACTAGGAATGTTGTTAGCCCTTTCCTATGGAATATTTGAATTAGCTCGCTAAGTCTAGGATATAGTAACGGTTCCCCGGTGAGGCTTATAGCAACATGCTTTGGTTTTAAGGCTTCCTCCAGTAGCTTCCTATTAACTTTCGGGTTACCCTTATAGCCTGATAGGATTCTTAGCTGTTCCCTGAGAACTCCTTCAGCAATTAATTCAGGGTTGTCTACCGTGGGTAGTCGTGTTTCGTCCCATTCAATACCTATGTCTTGTGGTCTGAGCCTCCAACAGTGAATACATGCGTTCCAACACCATAGTACAGCAGGGCTCATTTGAACGCATCTATGCGTTTCAATACCGTAGAACTTACACTTATAGCAAAATCTACCCTCAGTTAATGCTGCATGGGTCCAATGGCATTTCTTAACGGCACTGTGATGTCCTACTATATGGTACTTCTGTTTTCTAAGGATAGCGAAGAGTACCCTATATGGGTCCTTCTTTGCTTCCTCGAAATCTATTTTTAATCTTCTTTTCCTTCTAACCATATCTGCGCCAACCTTACACTTGTCACTCATAAGCTATTGCAGTGGTTACTTATAACGGTTATATTGGAATTCAACTATAGTTGTAAGAACTAGATTAGGAGAGAAGCTAAGTAAATTTATAAATAGCTATTAGAAATCTCCGTTTAGATGATGAGTGGTGGGCTTAACGGATAATGTGAAGAATGCGGTCGTATCTGATGCCTACTCTCTTCCATATAGTTTTAAATAATCAGCCTTGCCTCATAGTATTAGATGGTGCATATAAACAATGCTAAAACTATGTAAGGTCACCGTAGCTGCGGAACACAGTAAACCAATAGTACATAACGTATCCCTCACTATAGGTAAAGGTGAATTACATGTCCTACTAGGCCCTAACGCGGCTGGTAAATCTACTCTCCTACATGCTATTGCCGGTACCCCATTTTACCATGTAATTTCCGGGAACATATTTTTCGAAGATGAAGATATAACTCATATTTCTCCTTTTGAGAGAGCGATTAAGGGTATTTTCCTTGCTCACCAAAACCCTCCTGAAATTAGAGGAGTTACTTTAAGGGTTTTTCTTCAGCATCTAGTTAAGAAGTATGGTTTTAAGGAAAATATTAGGAAATTATTAGGTGACTATGGTTTTACTGAAGAACACTTATCCAGGGAAGTTAATGTTGGCTTTTCAGGTGGTGAAAGAAAGAGATTAGAACTCCTACAAGCTGAAATAATTGATCCCAAACTATTACTTCTAGATGAGCCCGATTCGGGTATTGATGTAGATTCTCTAAAACTGATTGCTGAAAAAATAAATAACTTCATGCAACGTGGAAAATCAATTCTCTTAGTTACCCATAGGAGACATATACTTGAGTACTTGAAAGATATTCATGTAGCTTATGTTATGATCTCTGGTAGAATAGTTTACAGTGGTGAGCCTCATGCTGTGTTTAAGGTTGTTGAAGAGAAGGGATTCAAATATTTTAAACATATTCCCGAAGGTGCTCCGACATGAAATGGTCTGAGAAAGTTAAGGAACTAGCGAAAAAAGCTCTAAATAAGCCCCCGGCTTATGGACCTCCAATTAATGTTAGTAAGTTTAGGATAACTTCTGAAATTAAGGATCTCCAAACACTTCTTGAAAGACCTGATGTTTTAGAAAGAATGCTAAGTGTAGGTATCGATGTCAAGACTAAGTATAAAGCCGGCTCATTTATGCAGTTTGATGAGAAAGTAATTAAAACACTTGCTGGCGTATCTTGCGTTAAAATAATGAGTTTAGAGGAGGCCAAGGGGGAATTTGGAGAAGAATGGCTTGAAAAATATTATTGGCGGGCTATAGGTGTAGACACAGACATGTTTACAGCGTTTGTAGAACTATATGGTAAAGGAGGCTACGTAATTATTGTTGAGAAAAATTGCAGGGTCGAGAAACCTATCCAAGCATGCCTTTACTTAGCTACAGAATCCTTTCTACAAACACCACATAACATAATTATTATTGAGGATAATGCGGAAGCTAACCTCATAACGGGATGCACCATTGGCGCTCATAGAGGAGCACATTTAGGTATATCAGAGTTTTACGTTGGTAAAAATGCTAGGCTTACATTCACCATGATACATTCGTGGGGCCCTTTAGTTGATGTTAGGCCTAGAACAGGCGTAGTAGTCGATGAAGGAGGGGTTTTTATAAGCAACTACATCAGCTTAAGACCTGTAAACACTGTTCAAACGTTCCCTAAAGCTGTTCTTAAAGGTGAAAAAGCTTCTGCAACCTTTAATACTTTAATTTATGGTTTAGGCAAATCATTTTACGATCTCGGCGCAAAAGCTGTTCTCAAAGCTCCTAAAACATCTGCACAAATAAGCTCTAAAGTTGTGGCTGCAGGTTCTTCAACAGTGATTTCTAGAGGGCTTATCATAGCAGAAGCTGATGATGTTAAAGGTCATTATGAATGTAGGGGCTTAATGCTTTCCGATAAAGCCTCTATTAGGACGATACCTGAACTTGAAACCAAAGTTAAAAATGCTGAGCTCACCCATGAAGCTGCTATAGGTAGAATCAACGTTAATGAGCTAGCTTATCTTATGAGTAGAGGGTTTACTGAGGAAGAAGCAACAGCAATGATTGTAAAGGGTTTCCTAGAACCGGAAATACCTGGACTACCATACACGTTAAAAATGACAATTAAGAAATTCACTGAAATAGCTGCTAGAGGTCTTTAAAGCATTTCAAGCATTCTACAGTTTGCGTGCTTAGTACAATCTCTTAATAGCAAACTCTTTCTCTTCCCTAAGAGCTCGCTTATAATTCTCTCCATGAACCCCTTAAATATGTAGCCATCAATATTAATGTTCATAGCATGTATTTTAACAAGGTCTTTTTCTAAATTCAGTTCTTCTATCTCATAACTGGTAATCCAGTTAAACCCTCTTAGAGACTCTAGGGTAAACCTAATGAATCCTTCATTACTTCCAATAGTTTTCAATACGTCACTCCATATTTTCACAAATCTTTTACCATACTCGAACCCCATAAAGTATAGGAATACATCCTTAGCTTTCCCAAAACGTTCCTCTAAACCGCGAAGTATTAGATTCCACGTTGAACTTGTAAATAGTATTACAGGTTCAAAATGTATTTCAACATTATAGTTGAATTCCGGGGTGACAACATTACCTATTCTATAATGTCCTACCTTTACCTCTAAAACACCATCGATTTCCTCTAATATTTTCTTGATATCCGAGATAGAATACTTTGTATCTGTATAGTCTACTACAAAGACCCAGTACCCTATTCTCTCGCCAACTTCAACACTATGCATTCCTGTAAAAAGAGTTATTCCATGTTCTCGAAGAGTTGATGCGATAGCGTGAAGTGTTTCAGCAGAATATTTGAGCTTAATTCCGACAAACGTTAACTTCCTGTTCTTAGTGTCTATAACTGTTTTCGGTATCCATACAGTAAACGGTTTCTCATACTCCAATAATATTCACTCTCTTTTACACTGAAGGTTATATGTTTTTCAAATTTATATTTCTACCTTCGCGAGAGTAAGCAGCCATATTAGATTTAGAGGGGAGTGTTCAATTTCTCATCTTGGCCTCTTCTCCCCCATAGATGTTAGGGGGTTCAAGGGACAACTTAGGCAATTGCACATAGCATGTCTTGAAATCCAGAATTGAATAAATATAATCCACCAAATAGCGTAAGCAGCAATAATTTTTAACAATAAAAGCATGTCGCCTGAAAAAATAGCAGAAATAGTATCGGTGAACATAACAGTTAAACCTGCACTCCAGATAGGGGCCTCTCGTATAATGTTTTTACTTCTATATCTCACTAGAACATAGCATATACCGCCGAAACCTATCATCCATAGTATATAATTCCAGTGTACAAGTTTTCCAATGGGGTAGCTTAGTTTAAGCGAGAATATTAGAATTATTATGAGCAATGGTATACTATGAAGCATATATCTCATAGTGTTCCTATAGTACTGGATTAAGGTTTTTATTGAAGATATTTCACCATTAATATAGTCGTCTAACCTATACATTACGAGAGAAGCCTTGTAAATAAAGGCTATTATGAGTAAGCCTATAAGCCATGGCAAAGTGGGATAGTTTGTTGCTGAGAAATAGCCAACAGTATAACTTAGCATAAAACCGAAAACAGCATAGAACTCGTTATGAGTTTCAACATATATTTTTGCTATCCTAAAAGCTAGAACCCCAAAGAGAAGCAGCCACAATCTTTCACAGAAAATAATGATTAAAGCTAAAATGACTGCTATAACTACTGAGTATTTCAGCACCTTTTTGGCTACCAATGGTTTTTCGATATCTTGTCTAAACGCTGAATATCCTCCCTTATCCCACAGATAATCTAGTGCATGCTCATACATTCCCTGAATAACTAACATGCCTATTAGGCTCGTGATAAAAGCGACCCATGTTCTCCAATCTAATATGCCAATGCCGCTCCATAGTGCTATGGATAGTCCAATCAATGCTGGAAACCATGAAGTACGAACTATGACATCTAAATATATGAGTTTAGTTAGTTGAGCCAAGAATTATCACCAGTAATGCAAGTATTGTTAAAACTAGGTAAAATAGAAATGCTTTGAAAGTGTTAGGCTTAAAAATTCCATAAATGTTTTCGCGGCTAACCATACTAATTCACATAACTATTTACACAGGATAAGTAATTAGATTTAGCGGAAAACAATACCTGCACTTATTCTTCTATGCCGAAGAACTTCCTTAGCATGTATTTTCTAGAGATAATGGCCTTAGGTTTTCCTGCAGTATCCGTTATTATTACGTGTGATATCCTATACCTGTTCATTAACTCAACTGCATCTCTAATCCTAGCTGTTTCGGGGAGCATTATAGGGTTCGGTGTCATAATTTCCTTTATCGTTATTTTCTCTACTCTAACCTTCAAAGGCATGGAAAATATTCTAATCCCATGAGGTAATACTGGGCGGAGAATTTTTAATAGATCAAGCCTAGTTACTATACCTGATATTCTACCTTTTCTGTTAATAACTATAGCCGCATCTGCTTTGCGTTTCTTGGCAGAATCGATGAATATTTCTATAGGCATGTCTTCTTCAACAGCAATAACTTTAGGAAGTTCGTGAACGATGTCAATTAGTTTTGTTTCTAGCATTTTCTCTAGGTCCTTCCGCTTAAACATGAAAGAAGACATAATCCATTCACTCATTTCTTACTCAGTACTAACTTAGAAATGAACTGTAGTTTAAAGTTTATGTAAAAACCAATACTGCATAGCTTAATATTTTCTGGCTAGAAGTTGTTTAAGGAATATAGGTGTTAGTAGGGATGAAGTGTAAATTAGCGCTATAGTTCCTAGAAATATTTCCTGCGTAATTACGCCTGCAGCTAATCCTGTTACAGCTATTATTATCGCTACTTCAGCTCTAGGAACCATACCAACACCTATTGTTAAAACTTCCCTCCACCTAAAATGGAACGGTTTCAGTATAAGACCACATCCTACAATTTTCGATAAGAAACCTACTGCCACCATAAGTAAAGCTATAAGAACCGATCTAACATCTACATGCACCATTCTTACGTTAAGCATTAAGCCCGCCATAACGAAATATATAGGTGTAAATAGTGCTGCGAGAATACTTAGTCTTTCACGTAAAGATTCAACACCGGGCATTTTTGAAAAAGCTAATCCTATGAAGAACGCCCCAACTATAGGGCTTAGCCCGAGCATACCTACAGCTAATGCTACAATCAAGCTATACACTAAAACGAATATGAAATGTGCTTCTTCAGACCTTAAGTACTTCATTACCCTAACAACATCCCTAATGTGTTTTGACGTGAAATGGTAAACAATAATAGTGACCAGCAATCCTGCGAAAGCCAATAACACAGTATAAGCCTGCCCATATCCTTGACCTCCTCTAGTCATGGTGTAAACTAATGCTAACGCTAACAAACCGTAAATGTCGTCTATAACTGCCGCACCCAAGATAACATATGCTTCCTTTGTCCCGTAAGCATGGAGTTCTAGGAAAGTTCTAACAGTTACACCAACAGATGTAGCTATTAGAATAGCTCCAATAAACAATGAGCATGCTAAGTCATATCCGAACATGAGGCCTAAAAGTATTCCAAGACCAAAGCTTACAATAGCACCTCCAGAACCTGAGATAATGCTTAGCTTCTCATACCTCTTCAGCTTGCTGATATCTGTTTCAGTACCTACAAGTAGCAGTAGCAGAATTATTCCTAAAGTTGCTAAGGTATTCAGAAAATCGTTTGGCTTAACAACATTTAGCATTGTTGGGCCAAGAATTATACCTGCAAGTAGGTCTCCAAGAACGGGAACTAGCTTAAGCCTTATCATAACTTCTTCTAAGAGTTTAGCAAAACCCAGTACTACAATAAGCATCATCAGTAATTCTAGGTACTCTTGCTCCGTTATACTCCACCCTAAACCCTATGTACTAATGCATAATCTAATCACATGGTCATAGTTAAACTTAACCCATAAACCTGCGTCTACTTACCTGGCCCTATATGGCCTATGGATGTCTGGACAATAACAGTCTTTAACCCGGCATCTTCTAAAATCTTTTTTACCTTAATCATTTCTGTAGGTGAGGGTCTTTTCAAAGTTCTTCTTCTAAACGCTGGAAAATAATCTAAAACAGTTACTTGGAGATGGGGGTTTATGGATGCTATTTTCTCCCCAGCCTTAGCTATTTCATCCAATGTTACTAATTCCTTATTGTAAACAAGGCCTATTCCAATATACACTTTATCAAGGTAATTCTCATTTAAGTACTCAATAGCTTTCCATGCTGTATCAAGATATTTTTCGGCTAAACTTCTATCCTTAAGCCCTGTTATTTTCATATACGTTTCAACACTAACGCATTTAGGTTCAACACCAATATTATTACAACCTGCTTCAACAAGTTCATCGATGTAGTCTGGTGTAAGTAACGTACCATTACTGTCGAGATGTCTTCTAACTCTTTCATGAACTCTCCTAGTAACCTCCTTAAAGAACATGATGAGCCAGTCTCTATTTAAAGTTGGTTCACCGCCACTAACAGCAATACCTTTAGTACCATATTCTCTATGGCACAAGACAATTTCCTTAGCAGCTTCTTCAGGCGTTAAAGCTCTGCTTCTCCCATCATATGTAACTTCAAAATTCTGGCAGTTATGTGTGAAAACGGAGAGGCCATGCATAAAATTCCCATATGGTCTGCTCCAGTGTTGAACTTCGAAATCATATAAGTAACCCTCATAAGGTACTTTTTCGATTTGCTTAACAGTTACAGCATATAAATCTCCATTTTTAAGAAGCTTAGCAGTACTTTTCGGTATATTACCAGGTATTTTCTCCGAACAGCTTAAACCAATGGATATGGAATTCACAGATATGTTCTTTCTTCTAAACAACCTAGAGAACTTACTGAAAGTTAGTAAGTTCTTTCCTCCTTGAACAAATATCATGTGGCCTGAATTTACGTGAGCAAACCTCGTAGCTACGTTACACATTAGTAGTAAGATATCAAGTCCGTACATTAACTCCTTACTTGAAGTCCAGGCATGTGCGTAAATAGTTTTCTTTCTTTTTCTACTACTCCAGTGTAGGGAGCCATCGCCCATAAAATATGCGTCAATGAGTTCTCTGACTAGTTCGGAAGGTAATGAGTATACTATATCAGGAACCCTTTTATTGTATGAGTTGGTTCCTATATTGAGTACTTTAGTTAGAAATAGAACCAGAGCTTTACTATAAACGCTAACAACAAGGACGTTATCCTTTCCCTTCCACTTCTGAACATAGATTTTAGGCTTAAGTTTAAACAGTCTTTCTACGATTCCAGATACTTCCTCGGCTAGGTCTTTTTCATTAATGCTAAACGATATTCTAGCACATTCATCGTTAGTGCAGCCTTCAGATAAGTAGTAACCTAGAAATCTTAGAAAGTCTTTATTTACGGGGATTATAGCTGGTATCCAACCAGTCTTGTTAAATTTAACCCCTACCATTACTTTTCTTCGATAGCTCTTATCGTGTTCAAGCTTTAAGTATGCCTTTAATGGCATTCTATCCATCTTATACCAGTACCATGCATCTCCCCCTAGTTTTTCTCCAAGCTTCTTCACTGTTAACACTTTCTTCCACAATCTTTTCCCAACTTCTTTTTTCGATAACAATTTAGCATGTTTTAATATAAGATCCCTAACACCTCTTACCCATATTCTATCCTCTAATCCAGTATTGGAGAATTCCTCAATAAGGTCTATCTCAATACGTTCCTCTTTAACTTTCGTAGCCGGTATTCTCTTAGGTGCTAGAAGCATATCTCCTATCTTTAATTCACAAACCTTTTTCACATCAAGACCTTTTTCCGAAATTACTACCATGAGGTGATCAGGGCTTACGAAAATTACTCTATTAGTTTTCGTAGTTATCTTCAGTATATACTCTTTACAATATCGCCTAATGAGACCAGTAACTGGGGTCCATTCTACTTTGAACGTTTTCGGATTAAAAGATAAAACTTCTACT